>JANPDC010000204.1:0-49531 GCA_031431275.1 Bacteroidota bacterium | reverse complement strand
AAAATAACATTTATTCCACCTTCTAAATCTAGCCCTTTGTGTATTTGTTTATCTTTTAAATCATTATATGTGAAATAATTTAAAAAAACAGGTTTTTTACCTAAAGAATCTAAATACATAAATTCTTTGTTAGAATCACCCTTTGAAGCAATTTTTGCTTCATCTTCAACTTTACTTGCGGCAAAAGTGAACATTAATTGGTAAATACTTACCAGTGCAAACAGAATTGCGAAAAACTTAATAAGACCTTTATTTTGCATTACTTAATTATTAATTAATTTTTTTATTATGTTTAAAACAAATCTTTTAGTCATCAGTTTGAAAAACCTATGATTTTGTGATTTTTTTTAAAACGTGCAAATATATAATTTACGATGACATTAACCAATTTTTTTTAGTTATTATGTGAAATTTATAATTTTTAATTTCTTTGTTTATTGATAATGAAATTATTATTACAAAAATATCAAATATTATAATGAAAAATCTCAAGAAACTCTGTGTGCTTTTTCAATATAGTGAATTTTAAGAAAATATTAAGGTTATTTTTAGTTTTGGGGTACAACTACTTGTTTTACAAAAATTAAAAATATAAATTTGCAAAAAACTAAAAACAAAATTATGGATACTGAAGAAAAAAAATCGAATAGTAAGCCAATTATAATTTTACTATTTATTGCATTACTTGGTGCTGGAGGATATGCATATTATAGTTTTACTGCAACGGAAGAAATGGAAAAACAGAAGTTGACTATGATCGACCAATTGACTAAATCCAGAGATTCAATTTCTTTAGTTTTAAATGACAACAGTTCTATTAAAAGCGAGTTACTTATTGAACAACAAAAAATCACTAACTTGATTGATGATTTAAACAGTTCAAAGGCAACAATTGAAGAGTTAAATAAATATAAGGAAGAAGTTATTAAATTAAGAAAACAAGTCGCTGTTTTAAAGAGTGACAAAATGGAGTTGGTTCAAAAGTATGAAGCTCTTAAAAATAAACAAGACAGCACGGTTATAGTTCTAGAAAACACTAACAAAGATAAAGACGATTTAAAGAAACAAACTATTGAAATGGGTTTGATGGTCAAAAAAAGTTCACGTGTTGCATTTGCTTCTCTAAAAGTTGAACCTCAATTTAAGTCCGGTACGAGTGAAGGTAAATTAAATAATTCAGCAAGCAAAGTAAACTATCTGTATGTTGAATTTATGATCATTGGAAATAAATTGACTAAGCCTATTGACAAAAAATACTGTGTTCAAATTATTGATCCTAAGAATAATGTAATAGGTAACAAACTATCCGAAAAATTTGGTCCAATGATTTTAGATTACAGTTATTCATCAAGTTTTAGTTTTGAAGAATCTAATTTAGAGGTAAAATCAGGAATTGCGATTAAAAATGCAGAAAAGGGAACTTACTATGTCAATATATTCGATAGAGAAATATTAGTTTTAAAATCTAGTTTCAATTTGAAATAAAATTACTTTATAACTTCTTATTCTCTATTAAATTTATAAAATTTTAAACACTAAAATGCCAAAAACAGATTTAAGTAATTTACAAAAATATATCACTTGGGATGTTCGTTCAAAGTCAAGTAAATATTTGAATGAATTTGAGAATAATGTTACAAAATCTATCACTGATGCAAACATTATTATCATGGATTCTTTATTTGACAACATCAATAACAAAGAAAAGTTAGATGTTGTTTATGAGAATATAGAAAAAATCACACCCGCTTCTGATGATATTTTATTGAATCTATCCAATACATTGGTTCCCAATGAATTTTTAGATAAAATTAGTTCCAATTTTTTAGAATTATTTTTTGATAAAAACAAAAATACCTATTCTTCAAATATTGCCACTAATGATTTTGTAAAAATAGAATCCGCAAATGCAATTTTAAAAATGTGCTCTTTGTTAATTCTATGCTACATTGCAAAAAATAAAATATCTCGTGGTAATCTTATAGAACATTTTCAACCTAAGAAAATTGAAAAAAAGATAGAGAAAGAAAACGAGAAAATTAAAGAAAATCAGGATCTTAAAGTTCAAAAAAATGAACAACAAACCATTAAAAATCAAGAATCTACTGTTCCTGAGGATGAAAAACCTAAAAGCAGTAAAAAGTTCATTTTTATTGGGTTATTTGTTGTTATTCTTGGAATTGGAGGTTACATTTTTACAACACAAAATAAAAAAGACACTGATGTTAATGTGACTAATCCTGAAGTTGTAGACACTGAAACCCAACCACAAAATATTGAAGGCGAGTTAGTTACAAATCTTGGAGATTTCTTAGATTTAACTTTACCAAGTGATGAAATAATAACAGTTCCAGAAAAAGGTTTAGAAAAAGCACTTTTAGACCTAGTTTTAGATAAATCAAAATCAGTTGATGATTCTAGTTATTGGTTGGTTTTGGATCGTGTGCATTTTTCTGAGAGACAAACTGATTATAATATTGATTCTGAAGAACAAATTAAAAACATCTCACTTATAATGACTTCTTTTCCTAAATCAGAAATAATTGTTGGGTGTTACACTGATAATTTAGGAAACCCAGAAAGTAATAAAAATCTTTCTTTGAAAAGATCTGAATCTTTCAAAAACGGTTTAATTAAATTTGGGATTCAAGAAAAAAGAATCAAAACTGAAGGATTTGGTCAAGAATTTGCAAGTGGAGACAATGCGACTGTTGAAGGGAAAAAACAAAATAGACGTATTGCAATTAAATTGACCGCAAAATAATAATTATAAAAAAGCACAAAAAAACCTCAATTTTCATTGAGGTTTTTTTGTTGAAACTATCGAAATCTATAAAATTGATTTCAAATCAGCATTCATATTTCGAACAGCGTCTGCACTTTTTGCAAACAATGCCTTTTCTACATCATTCAAATTAATATCAAGAATTTGTTCAATACCGTTTTTTCCGATAATGCAAGGTACTCCGATGCAAATATCTGATTGTCCGTATTCTCCTTCAAGAAAAACAGAACAAGCAATCATTTTCTTTTGATTATTCAAAATAGAATCAACTAAATAGGCAACTGATGCTCCAGGTGCATACCACGCTGAAGTTCCTAAAAGCCCCGTTAAAGTCGCTCCTCCAACCATTGTATCAGCAGCGACTTTATCTAATTGGTCTTGCGAAAGAAATTCCGAAACAGGAATTCCGTTGTATGATGCTAAACGAGTCAAAGGAATCATGGTTGTATCTCCGTGACCACCAATAACCATAGCAGAAATATCGTTTGCAGGTTTGTCTAATGCTTTTGAAAGGTAATATCTAAAACGTGAACTGTCTAAAGCACCACCCATTCCAATAATTCTATTTTTTGGCAAACCAGTTGCTTTCAAGGCCAAATAGGTCATTGTGTCCATTGGGTTTGATACCACAACAACAATTGTATTTGGTGAATGAGCCAAAACATTTTCAACGACATTTTTTACTATTCCAGCATTAATTCCAATTAATTCCTCACGAGTCATTCCTGGCTTTCTTGGAATTCCAGAGGTTATTACAACCACATCTGAATTTGCAGTTTTAGAATAATCGTTCGTAACTCCAGAAAGTTGTGTATCAAAGCCTGTATTTGTGGCACATTGCATCAAATCCATTGCTTTACCTTCTGCAAAACCTTCTTTAATGTCAAGTAAAACAACTTCACTTGCAATTCCTCTGTATGAGATTACATCTGCACACGATGCGCCAACATTTCCAGCGCCAACAATAGTAACTTTCATTTTTATATTATTTGATAATTGGTAATTCGTTTATTTGAAATCTGAGCATTTGTTATATCTAAAACCGAATTAACAAATAACCAAACCATTCTTATGCGTCTATATTTGCATAGACGGCATTTTTTTCAATAAATTCTCTTCGAGGCGGCACTTCATCTCCCATTAACATAGAGAATACTTGATCTGCCTCTGCTAAACTATCAATGGTTATCTTTCGCAAAGTTCTAAAATTTGGATCCATTGTAGTTTCCCACAATTGCTCTGCATTCATTTCACCAAGACCTTTATAACGTTGAATTGCTGCACTTCCACCCATTCTTTCATTGGCTAAATCACGTTGATCATCATTCCAAGCATATTCTTTTTTGTTTCCTTTTTTAACTAAATACAAAGGAGGAGCTGCAATGTACACATGTCCTTCTTCAATTAATTCTTTCATAAATCTAAAGAAAAAAGTAAGAATTAAAGTTGAAATGTGTGAACCATCGACATCGGCATCACACATAATAATTACTTTGTGATAACGTAATTTTTCGAGATTCAATGCTTTGCTATCTTCTGCTGTACCAATGGTTACGCCTAATGCAGTGAATATATTACGAATTTCTTCGTTTTCAAAAACTTTATGATGCATGGCTTTTTCAACATTCAAGATCTTACCACGTAATGGCAAAATGGCTTGAAATGCTCTATCACGACCTTGTTTTGCTGTTCCACCTGCTGAATCTCCCTCGACTAAATATACTTCACATCTTGCAGGATCTTGTTCTGAGCAATCAGATAATTTTCCTGGTAATCCACCACCACCTAAAACGGTTTTACGTTGAACCATTTCACGTGCTTTTTTAGCCGCATGACGTGCTTGTGCTGCTAAAATTACTTTTTGAACAATAATTCGAGCATCATTTGGATTTTCTTCCAAATAATTTTCAATCATGTCACCAACAGCTTGAGATACTGGAGAAACTACTTCTCTATTTCCTAATTTTGTTTTGGTTTGACCCTCAAATTGTGGTTCAGCAACTTTTACTGATATAATTGCAGTTAATCCTTCACGGAAATCGTCTCCAGAAATTTCAAACTTTAGTTTATCTAACATTCCCGACGAGTCAGCATATTTTTTTAAAGAACGTGTCAAACCCGTTCTAAAACCTTGCAAGTGCGTTCCTCCTTCGTGAGTATTGATGTTGTTTACATAAGAAAAAATATTTTCAGTGTAACTTGTATTATAGATTAAGGCAACCTCAACTGGAATTTCGCCTTTGTCGTTATCCATTGAAATGACGTGTGCAATAATTGGATCACGATTTTTATCTAAATATCTGATGTATTCTTTTAAACCTTCTGTTGAATGAAAGATTTCAGAAACAAACTTTCCATCTTTGTCAACTTCTCTTTTGTCAGTAAACGTAATTGTAATTCCTTTATTTAGGAATGATAATTCACGCATTCTTGCAGATAACGTTTCGTAAGAAAACTCGGTTGTTTGAGTAAAAATTGTATCATCTGGATAAAACCTAACAATAGTTCCTCGTTTAGTCGTTTCTCCAATTTGTTTTACTGGATAAAGTGCTTTTCCTTTTTCGTATTCTTGCTCATAAATTTTTCCATCACTACTATGAACGGTAGCCCGTAAGTGATTTGAAAGTGCATTTACAACAGAAACCCCTACTCCGTGTAATCCTCCAGAAACTTTGTATGAATCTTTGTCGAACTTCCCTCCTGCTCCAATTTTAGTCATGACAACTTCTAAAGCGGAAACACCTTCTTTTTTATGAATTCCAACTGGGATACCACGACCATTATCTTCAACTGAAACAGAGCCATCTTCGTTTATATCAACTTTTATGGTATCACAATGTCCTCCCATTGCTTCATCAATGGAATTATCTACAACTTCATAAACCAAATGGTGTAACCCTCGTACGCCAACATCACCAATGTACATCGATGGACGCATGCGAACATGCTCCATACCTTCTAATGCCTGAATACTGTCTGCTGAATAATTGTCTTTTTTAATCTCGTCGCTCATTATGTAAGTATAAATTGTATTTTTTGTCTAACACGCAAATATATACATTTGTTCTTTATTTTACTGGTAAAAAGCGATATTTGAGGTTTAAGTTATTAACAATTGTTGATAGAATTTTGGTGTTTTTTAACTACTATTTTTCAAAGTTTAATTTCAAAACAAAACAAACTTTATCTTCTTTCAAAACCGAAAATATAGTTTCACTTTGAAGTATTTTTTCTCGAATGGAAACTACTTCTCTCAATGATAATTCTTTAAGATAATTCATTTCAAAACTTGAAATTTTTTGGTTAATAATCAAGTCTTCATCTAGAGAATCCAAACACCATTCTAAATATTTTACACTATTGGCATGATTTACAATATCTAAATCCGAAAAAAGCACTTTTCTAGAACTTAAAATAGTTCCGTTTTCATCAAACTCAATTTTTGAAACTCGCTGTTTTGTAGCAAATTTATTAGGATATTTTTCAAAATGCTTATGGGTAATTGCTAAAGGTTCTGGTCGACGAGTTTTGGTATTCATGACTGCCCAAAATGTTTCTGATGATACTATTTTTCGATTATTCAAATAAACTTCCATTCCGCGAACTGAACGAGAATTTTCTAGTGAAGTTATCCATGTTTTAACAGAAATTGTATCTTTCCATTTTGGTAATTCTAAAACTTCAACTCGCATTCTACTCAATACCCATGCCTGATTATAAACTTGCATATCACTAAAACTTATGCCACCCAATTCAGAATGCACTGCTGCACAAATTTGAAGAATTTGACATAATTCTGTATACTTTAGCAGTCCGTTTGGAGTGCATTGAGTGAAATTAATCTCAAATTCTTTGTGAAGAATTGAATTGAAGTTTGGAGATATTGGCATAGAAAATAATTATGAATTATGAGTTTTTGACACTACAAAATTAAAAAAATCTCCATTTGAACTTTCAAAATCAAACCATTGTACATTTTCTGTTCGTTTGAACCAAGTCATTTGCCGTTTAGAAAAACGTCGTGTATTTTTTTTGATTTCTTCGATTGCGAACTCTAGGGAAATTTCACCTTTAAAAAACTGAAATAATTCTCTATACCCAACGGTTTGAAGAGCGTTTAGAGTTTTGTTAGGGAAAAGTTTTTCGGCTTCTAAAAGTAATCCTGAATTCATCATCAAATCTACACGCTGATTGATTCTCTCATATATTTTTTCTCTTTCACCTTCTAAACCTATGATTATTGGAGTGAAATTTCTTTTGTTTTTTTCTTTATTCAAAAAACTCGAATAAGGTTTTCCTGAACCTATACAAACCTCAACAAAACGCATCATTCGTTGAGGATTTTGAAGTGTTTGAGGATTTTGTTCTAAAATTAAAGTATAATATTCTGGATCTAGTTCATGAAGTTTCTGTTGTAAAAAATCGATTCCAAATTCATCATACTTTTTTTGGACTTCATCTCTAATTGATTTTTCTATTTCTGGAAATGTATCAAAACCTTTCAAAACAGCGTCAACATACAAACCCGATCCACCAACAAGTATTGTGAAATTATTTTTTTCAAAAAGTTCCTCTAGTTTTGAAATGGCTTCTTTTTCAAAATCTCCTACAGAATACAAATCAAATATTGATTTATTCTGTATAAAATGGTGTTTGGCTTGGGAAAGTTCAGAATCATTTGGAACTGCTGTACCAATATTCATTTCTTTGTAAAATTGTCGACTATCACAAGATACAATCTCACAATTGAAATGCTGCGCTAAAGCAATACTCAAGGAGGTTTTCCCTATGGCTGTTGGTCCGATGATGGTAATTAAATAATTCAGAATATTAAATTATTAGATTAGAAGAAGTTTAGATTATTAGTTTTACGGGAAAATTAGATTTTTTGTTAAAACATAGTTATTCATTCAGAATTTCATTCATTGATTCTAAAATAATAGCACAACCTTCTCGAATTTCGTTTTCGGAAATTGTCAATGGCGGCGTGATTCTGATGGCACAACCTTCGAATAATAACCAAAAAAGAATTAATCCTTTGTCTTGACATTTAAAAATTACTTTGTTCGTAATTTCTGAACTCGATGTCATGGCGGCTAGCATTAATCCTCTTCCTCGAACTTCTTCTATTAGTGGATGGACTAAAAGTTCTCGGAATAATTTTTCTTTTGTAAGTGTATCTGCAATTAGAGTAGTTTCTGCAATTTCTTGTAAAGTTGCCAAACACGCTGCTGCAATGACTGGATGTCCACCAAATGTTGTGATATGACCTAGTTTTGGGTTGTCACTCAGCAAATCCATGTGTGCCGATGATGCAGAAAAAGCCCCAACAGGCATGCCTCCACCCATCCCTTTTCCGAGAATGACAATATCTGGAACTACATCATAGTTCTCAAAACCAAACATTTTGCCTGTTCGACCAAATCCTGGTTGAATTTCATCGATAATCATCATGGCTCCAACTTCTGTACAACGATCTCTAACTTTTTTCAGAAAACCGTTTTCTGGTTGAATAAATCCCGCACCACCTTGAATACTTTCGAGTATAATTCCAGCCGTTCGAGTAGTTATTTTTTGAATATCGTCCTCGTTATTGAAGGTTATAAAATCCACATCTGGAATCAATGGACGAAAAATTTGTTTGCGTTCTTCAAAACCCATCACGCTCATGGATCCCATTGTGTTTCCATGATAGGCATTATTGCATGATATCAATTGACTTCGACCAGTGATGCGTCTTGCCAATTTGAGTGCGCCTTCGCAAGCCTCAGTTCCTGAATTTACAAGATAGGTTTTTTCTAAAGGTTTTGGTAAATGTGTGGCTAAAAGTTTGCAATATTCAACAGCTGGATTTTGAGCATATTCTCCATAGACCATAACGTGTGAATACCTGTCAAGTTGTGCTTTTATAGCATCATTGACTCTTTTTGGTTGATGTCCAAGTGGACAAGCGGAAACTCCAGCAACAAAATCTAAATATTTTTTATTATCGCAACTGTATATGTAAGATCCAAAAGCAAATGCAATTTGCATTCCGAGTGGATAGGGCGTGGTTTGTGCTTGATATTTTAGGAAATCATTCATTTTTTAGTACTCACTTTTGGGTATTCTAGAGGAATCTGTATTCTTTAATCTTGAACCTACTTTTTCTTCTTTTTATCGTAGTTCAATGTTTCTTTTCGAATTGGCATTGGAAGATCTTCTGCATCGCTACACAATTCTGCTTTTGCTTTTTTTGTTATTCGATCATCAATATCCTTTTCTTCCTGCGAAAAAATATCATCCATGGTTTTGATTCGTTCTTCTCCACGCCAAATAAATCCACGAAGTTTTCGAGCATTTTCGGGCAACTCTTTTTCGGGATAAATTAGTCCATCAACATTTGTAAAAAAAGTCATGGTATCAATTGTGTTTCCGTCTAAAGTTAGATTAATTTTACTACTCACATTTTTATTGATTCCAATGAGTTCGTGCTGTTCATTTCGCATATAATAAACTACTTCGGTATTTTTTATAATATCGGCTTCATAGAGTTTACTGTCTCTAAATTTTCCGTATAAATTTTGGCCTTTAACTTGATTATATCCTGTTCCAATGGTATCTTTTGATACTAAAAATGCATTGTTGAGTACTTTTAATGAATCGAGTTTTTGAGTTTGATTGTTTCCAACCAAATGCATCACATCACCAGTCATTTGATTTTCGAAATTCCACAGAATTGGAGTTCCAAGGAGTTTGGTGAGTGCTTTTTTAGAATCAGAGTGAATTGAATCACACTTTCCTGTTAAATCTTTTTTGAAGAAACGAGCATCTTTAAATCCTCGTAATACTCGATTTCCTTCTTTACCTGTTATGAGCAATTTTTTTGCATGAATATAAACGGTGTCTTTGTCAACAAGACTTGCGGCAACGGCATGTTTTGTCATGAAAAGAGAATCTTTTTGCTTAAAAATTTCTGCATAATGCCCACGAACCACACCTTTGTTTATTGAATCTGTAACTTTTACATTGTTTGTAGCAGAGGCAAAATCTCTATTTCGATCATAATACAAACTATCACCTTTAATGAGTCGATCGTTATATTTTATGTAGGACTTATTCAAAAAATGACCTGTGTTTTTCTTCGTGTTATAAAAACCTTTTTCAGTGTAAATGTAGTTTTGTTTACTTGTGATTGTTGATGGTCCATACAAATAGGAATGTCCTGAATTTGTGTAGTAATCTAAATTGTTAGTTTTGATTAAGTATTTTGGGTTTGTAATGGTTACAGCAGTTCTAAATTTGAATTTCTTTTGGTTTACAAAATAGGTTCCAGATTTACTTTTCAAGGTGTTTTCACGATTTGTAATGGTGCCAAAAGAGCGATAAAATGCTTCTTGTTTGACTCTATCAAAATTAATGGTATCTGTAACCAATGTACTCTCGGGAGAACGCATTACAACACCACCAGTAGCATAAGCTTGTTTTACATTTCCATTGTATTCAGCATATTTACTATTCAAATAGAGTGTATCGCCTTGAACCATTTGCACATTTCCAAATGCCTTGATGTAGTTTTCGTTTTCAAAATAATAGGCTTTATTGCACGTTAAAACGACTCCGTCATGACTAACTCGAACATTACCCGTCAAAAGTGCCGCTCCAGGAAGTAATGCTTCGTTTCGGTCTCCAAAATCAGAATACTCAATTAGAATCTTGTTTGGTTGTTGTGCAAAAATGTGATTTATGTTTAATAGAATACAACATAAACCTATATAATAAAGTAATTGTTTCAAGTTATAATTTTTTTCAAATTTATGAAAATTGTACTAAGATTTATTTTTTATTAAGAAATATTTATAAGACGGTTATATAATGATTCAAATTTTTATATTTGTGAAGTTGATAAATATTGATAGTATGAAAAAAATAATTTTAATTGTGATTTTTAGTTTGTCACTAAACGCAATTGCTCAAAACAAAAAGAAATCGATGATTCAAAACAATACACAAAAAAAAGCAGTTGTTTATCAAGTCTTTACAAGGTTATTCGGAAATAAAAATACAACCAACAAACCTTGGGGAACGATTCAAGAAAATGGGGTTGGAAAATTTAATGACTTTACAGATAAAGCACTACAAGAAATTAAGAAACTTGGTGTTACTCACATTTGGTACACTGGAGTTCCACATCATGCTTTGGTTAATGATTATACAAAATTTGGAATCTCAAATGATGATCCTGAAATTGTAAAAGGTCGTGCTGGTTCGCCATACGCTGTTAAAGATTATTATAATGTAAATCCTGACTTAGCAATAAATCCAGCAAAAAGATTAGAAGAGTTTGAAGCTTTGATAGCCAGAAGTCATAAAAACGGATTGAAAGTTATAATTGACATTGTACCAAATCATATTGCTCGTAAATATGAGAGTAAATCGAATCCTAAAGGCATTCGAGATTTTGGTGCTGATGATGACAAAACTGTTGAATATGCAAGAGAAAATAATTTCTATTATGTTCCTGGAAAACCATTTGAAGTTCCAACATCTGATAATTACAAACCTTTAAATGGAGAAAAAAATATCTTGATTGATGGAAAGTTTGATGAAAATCCAGCAAAATGGACAGGAAATGGATCACGAATGGCTAAACCAGATATTAATGATTGGTATGAAACTGTAAAAATAAACTACGGAATTCGTCCAGATGGTAGTAAAGATTTTCCAGATTTGCCTGCTGGATTTGAAAAAAAATCGTGTAAAGAACATTTAGAATATTGGTCTGACAAATCTGTTCCGAGTTCTTGGAAAAAATTTAGAGATATTGCCCTGTATTGGACCGCAAAAGGAGTGGATGGATTTCGATATGATATGGCAGAAATGGTTCCATATGAATTTTGGAGTTATATGAATTCATCAATAAAAGTTAAAAATCCAAATGCTTTTTTGATTGCTGAAGTTTACAATCCTAACGAATATAGAAATTATATTTATCTCGGAAAAATGGATTATTTGTATGACAAAGTTGATTTATATGACAAATTGAAAGAAGTTGTTCAAGGAAAATCGTTGCCAGATCCTATTTCTGACATTCAAAATAAATTTTCTGATATTGAATCACATTTAATTCATTTTTTAGATAATCATGATGAGCAACGCTTGGCAAGTCCAGAATTTGCAGGTTCTCCCGAAAAGGGAAAACCTCTGATGGTTGTTTCAACAACAGTTGGTTCATCACCAACAATGGTCTATTTTGGTCAAGAAGTTGGAGAAGCAGGAAACGAGAATGGTGGTTTTGGAACTCATTCACGTACTTCTATTTTTGACTATGTTGGTGTTCCAAATCATCAACGTTGGATGAATAACGGAAAATTTGATGGTGGACAACTTTCGAAATCAGAAAAAGATTTGAGAGATTTTTATAAACGATTGTTGAATTTTTCTACTAAAAGCACCGCTTTAACAGGTTATTTTCAAGAACTTCAAAACGATAATCGTCAAACTACAAAAGAGTATAGCGAAGGAATTTATTCTTTTGTTCGTTGGTCAGAAACCCAAAAATTAGCAGTAGTAACTAACTTTTCATGGATAACAAAAAGTAGTTTTGATTTAAAAATTTCTGATGATGTTATCAGAAAATGGAAAATGAAAGACGGAATTTATACTATGAAAGATAAATTATATGGAAAAACATCAACACAACTGCGAGTTACAAACGGTCAAGGTTTTGCAAAAGTAACTTTAGAGCCTTTAGAAAGTTTTATATTTGAAATTAATTAATAACAAAAAACATGAAAAACTATTACACTCCTTCGGGAAAATTTTCTCCAATTTCTTTTCTTTATTTGATTCTTGCTTCTGTAACTATTTTCCCGATTCTAGGATTGATATATGCCTATTGCATTTGGTATTGTCCATTTATATACATTAACTTTTTCATTACCATTGGATATGCTTTTGGAATTTCAATGACTTGTACTTATTTCATAATCGGAAAAGGAAAAATTAGAAATCAATATTTAGCGCTTTTTATCGCTGCAATTGCAGCATTTATTGCACTTTATTTGCACTGGGCTGTTTGGCTTGATTTGGTTTTGAATATTAGTGACTCGGTTGGCAATGACCGATTAGGGTTTTCAATAAGTAACATTCAACTTATACAAACTTTTGAATTAGCCTTGCAACCAAATATTTTATTTTCACTATTAAACGAAGTGAATATAACTGGAACTTGGGGAATTCGTGGTGCAACAATCAGTGGTTGGTTTCTTTGGATTATATGGGCAATTGAATTTTTTGGAGTCCTTGGATTTGTAATTCTAAATAGTTATGGTGAAGCAAAAAAACCCTTTTGTGAAAAAACAAATGTTTGGTTTGATAGTTTGAAACTACCCATTTTCAATTTTATAACTGATACCAAAAAAATGGTTTCTGAGTTGGAACGAAACGATTTTTTAGCATTTGAAAATTTAGTAAAATCTGAAAATGCTGAAGAAAATCATTCAGAATTTACTTTATATTCCTCTAAAAATTCAGAACATTTTTTATCTATTGAAAATAAAGTCGCAAAAACGAATAGTAAAGGAAAAATAGAATTCGATTCAGAAGAATTTGTAGAATATGTTTCGATTAATAATCAAATGTCTAAACTTTTACTTGAGAAAAAATAATTTAAGAAATTAAATCACAAAAGCAAAAAAACCGAGCAGATTTTAAAACTGTTCGGTTTTTAATTAAAAATATTTTAAACTATATCTAAAAAATATTCGAATCGATAAGTTTTTTGAATAGAATCAACTACTTTATAATCGTTTGCTTTCTATCTGGTCCTACAGATACGATTTTTATTGGAACCTCAACTTCTTTCTCAATAAATTCAATGTATTCTTTTAATTCCAGAGGTAATTGCTCATAGCTTGTCATTCCAGTCAAATCTGCCTTCCATCCTTTAAATTCAGTATAAACTGGAGTCACATTTTCCTCCTCAATATTGTATGGCAAATGATTGATTTCTGTGCCTTTATATTGGTATGATGTGGCAACTTTCAAAGTATCGAAACCCGACAATACATCACCTTTCATCATCATCAATTGTGTTACTCCATTGACTTGAATGGCATATTTCAATGCTACAAGATCCAACCAACCACAACGACGTTTTCTGCCTGTCACTGACCCAAATTCATTACCTACTTTTGCCATTGTATCGCCAGCTTCCTCAAAATCTTCGGTTGGGAAAGGACCAGAACCTACACGAGTAGTATATGCTTTGAAAATTCCGTAAACTTCTTTTATTTTATTTGGAGCAATACCCAAGCCTGTACACGCACCAGCAGCTGTAGTATTTGACGAAGTTACAAAAGGATAGGTACCAAAATCAACGTCTAAAAGCGATCCTTGTGCACCTTCACATAGAATCGATTTTCCTCTTTTCTGTGCTTGATGTAAATATTCTTCAGAATCAATGAAATCTAATTTTTTAAGTTCTTCGATGGCTTCAAAAAATTCTGTTTCTAATTCAGAAAGGTTGTATTGAATTGAAACATCATAAAACTTTATCATTTCCTCATGCTTATTGGCTAAAGCACGGTATTTTTCTTTAAAATCTGCTAATTCAATATCTCCAACACGAATTCCGTTTCTTCCAGTTTTATCCATGTAGGTCGGACCAATTCCTTTGAGCGTAGATCCAATTTTGGCTTTCCCTTTTGATGCCTCTGATGCTGCATCAAGTAATCGATGAGTTGGTAAAATAAGATGGGCTTTTCGGGAAATGATAAGTTTTGATTTCAAATCTAGATTGAATTTTGCTAAACCATCAATTTCTGACTTAAAAACCACTGGGTCAATCACTACACCATTCCCAATAACATTCATGTTATTTTTATGAAAAATTCCAGAAGGAATAGTTCTCAAAACATGTTTAATTCCGTCGAATTCTAACGTATGTCCTGCATTGGGTCCGCCTTGAAAACGAGCAATGATATCATATTTTGATGTCAATACATCGACAATCTTTCCTTTTCCTTCATCGCCCCATTGTAATCCAAGTAGTAAATCAACTGCCATTTTTGTAGTATTATTTTAAGTTAGTTGTGTAATAAATTATTGTGTATCTAATTTTGATTTTTTAGTTCCATAAAAATACAGCGAATGATTATGAATTTCGATATCAAAAATCTCTTCAATCGTTTTTTTGATATTTTGAATTCTTGGATCGCAAAACTCAATTACGTCACCCGAATCAGTCATTATAATATGATCATGATTTTTATCAAAATAAGATTTTTCGTAGTGTGCTTGATTTTGTCCAAACTGATGTTTTCTTACAAGAGCGCAATCCATCAAGAGTTCAATGGTGTTGTACAAGGTTGCTCGACTCACTCTGTAGTTTTTATTTTTCATTTTCCCATAGAGATTTTCTATGTCAAAATGTTCTTCAGAATTATAGATTTCTTGAAGAATTGCGTATCGTTCAGGTGTTTTTCGATGTCCTTTTAGTTCAAGATAATTAGTAAAAACAGTTTTTACAATGTCTTGATTTTTGCTATTGTCTACAGAAATAAGTGTCATGCTTGCAAAGATAATTTTTTATTTTGTTTGATAAGTTTAAAACTTAAAAAGTTTTAAAGAGTTCAAAAATTTTCAACATTCTCAGAATTAATTCCTAAAACACAATGTCAATATGCAAAAAATCAATAAACTGGATATACAAACAAATAATGGAGACCTAGTTAAGGGTTAATTTTATTTTTATCGTATTTATACTAAATTCTAAAACTGCCCCAAATTGCAGTGGTAGCCCCGCAGTTTTAAAAGTTATTTTTTCTAGACTCTGCAAAGCGACCGCAGGAAGCTCTTGCAGAGGCAAAAGAAAAAAAACTTTTAAAACAAGGGCTATAACGAAAAGTTGGAAAAGGCACCAGAAAAAATATTCTAATTAGTATAAACTCGAGTCACTTTTTCGATTCCGTCAATTTTTTTAATATTCTCAATGAGTTTTTTCAAAATTGTATTATTCTGAACAATAACAGCAACCTGACCTTCAAAAATTCCTGCATCACCACTCAAAGAAATGCTTTGGATGTTAACATGCATATTATTTGATATCACTTTTGTTAATTCATTGGTTAAACCAATAGAATCCATTCCAATAATTTTCAAAATGGCTTTGAATTCCTGTTGTGAAGAATCGATCCATTTTGCAATCATGACTCTGTAAGCATAGTTTGATTGCATTGAAATAGCATTCGGACAATCTCTTTTGTGAACTTTGATTCCTTCGTTTATTGTAACAAAACCAAAAACTTCGTCGCCTGGAATTGGATTGCAACAAGTGGATAATTTATAATCTAGTTTGTCTTGTTCTTTTCCAAAAACAAGCATATCAAAATTTGAACTAATGATTGGTTTGTGGATGTCAACATCTGCTGTTGAAGGGCTTCTTTTGATTTTATTCTTGAAAAAGTTCATCAAAGTATTGCTTTTTTGAGCAGCATAATCTTTGAGTTGCTGATTTTCAATGGCTCCTATTCCAACTCTGTAAAATAAATCTAAACTGGTTTTTAGTTTAAAGAAATTTACCATTTCATTCACCGAGGTTTCGTTGAGTGTAATTTTGAGTTGTTTCAATTTTCGAGTAAGGAGTTCTTTGCCTTCTTCTCCAATTTTCTTAGTATTCTCGTTCAGAACGTTTCTGATTTTAGTCTTGGCACGAGAAGTAGTTACATAATCAATCCAGTTGATGGTTGGTTTTTGGTTTTGTGCTGTTATAATCTCTACTTGATCACCACTTTTGAGTTCATAATTCAAAGGCACTAATTTTCCATTTACTCGAGTTCCACGAGTTCGAATTCCAATTTCTGAATGTATACTAAAGGCAAAATCAAGTGATGTTGCTCCTTTTGGTAATGATTTTATTTCTCCTTTTGGAGTAAAAATATAAATTTCTTTAGCATAGAGATTCATTTTAAAATCTTCTACAAAATCGACTGCATTTGTTTCAGAATTTTCTAATGCTTCTTTGAGTAAATTGAGCCAAACGTCTAAACCACTTTCTTCGTTAGCACCATTTTTGTATTTGTAATGTGCTGCATAACCTTTTTCTGCGATTTCGTCCATGCGTTCACTACGAACCTGAATTTCGACCCAACGACCTTTAGGTCCCATTACTGTTATGTGCAAAGCCTCATAACCGGTGGATTTTGGAGACAATATCCAATCTCGTAATCGACTTGGACTTGGTCGGTAATGATCTGTTACTATAGAATAGACTTTCCAAGCAACAAATTTTTCATCGTGTGGATTCGATTTATAAACTATTCTCAAAGCAAATTTATCATACACTTCATCAAAACTGACGTTTTGCGCTTTCATTTTTCGCCGAATAGAATAAATGGATTTTGGTCTTCCTTTTATAACATAATCAACACCTTCAAGGGTTAATGAAGCCTTTAAAACGTCTGAAATGTCTTTTATATACGCATCTTGCTCTTCTTTTGTTTCTTTTATTTTACTAACAATATCATTATAGACTATTGGTTCTGTATACTTTAAACCTAAATCCTCGAGTTTTGTTTTAATATTGTATAATCCCAATCGATGTGCCAGAGGTGCATAAATATATAACGTTTCTGATGCGATTTTCACCTGTTTGTATTCTGGCATAGAATCCATGGTTTGCATATTGTGCAATCTGTCTGCCAGTTTAATGAGGATTACACGAACATCATCGTTGAGTGTGAGCAACATTTTTCTAAAATTCTCGGCTTGCATCGAGATATTCATGTCTTTTTTAACTTGGGAGATTTTAGTTAAGCCTTCCACAAGTTGCGCCACTTTAGGATTGAACATTTTTTCAATGTCTTGCACGGTTATGTCTGTGTCTTCCACTACATCATGCATGAGCGCAGCAGCGATTCCGGTGGCACCAAGACCAATTTCTGATGCAACAATTTTTGCCACAGCAATCGGATGAAAAATATAGGCTTCGCCAGATTTTCGACGCTGTTCGCTATGGGCATCTACGGCAACATCAAAGGCTTTACGAATGAGTTTTTTATCATCTGTTGTCAAAGTTTGATAACTGATTCGAAGTAACTCTTTGTATTCTTGAGCAATTGCCTTGTTTTCTTTGTCTAAATCAATCTCAACCATAAGTATATCGTTCAATTTCTAAAATTAGAAATAAGATTTGAGATATGCAAGATTTTAGAATTTAAAATCCTCTTTGTCTTTTTGCTTCGAATATCAAAATTGCAGCAGCTACGGAAACATTCATGGAATCGATTTCACCTTGCATTGGAATAATAATATTTTGTGTGGCATTTTTTCGCCATTCTTCAGTTAGACCTGTGGCTTCTGTTCCCACAACAAGTGCTGTTGGTTTAGTATAATCTTGAGTATCATACGAAGTGGAGTTTTGCAAGGTAGCGCAATAAAAATTGATGTTTTTTGATTTCAAAAAAGAAATTATTTCTGATGTAGTTCCTGTTGCGATTTGCCTCGTGAACAAGCAACCTACGCTGGAACGCACTACGTTTGGATTGTACAAATCAGATTTTGGATTGGCAATAATCACTGCATCGAGATTTGCAGCATCGGCTGTGCGAAGTAATGCGCCAATATTTCCTGGTTTTTCGGGGGATTCTGCAACTAGAATTAATGGGGTTTTGGATAATTTTAAATCCGATAATTGTAATGATTTTGATTTTGCAATTGCCAAAATGCCTTCGGTGGTGTCACGATAGGCGAGTTTTTGATAGATTTCTTTTGAGATTTCGATTAAATCGATGGTTTGTGAATTTGTGGATTTGGTTAGTTGCGCAATTTGATTTTCTGAAATCAAATCCGAAAGAAATAAAATGGTTTCGATTTCGTAATTTCCTTTTAAAGCCAATTCGATTTCACGTTTTCCTTCTATTAAAAATGTACCCGATTGTTTGCGTGCTTTTGCCTTTTCTTGCAATAGCACTAACGATTTGATGAAAGGATTTTGTATGGAAGTGATTTGCTTCAAAAATTAGAATAAAGAGTAAAAATATAGTTGCGCTTACAAAAATAAAAAAATACAACTAATTTCCAAGTTCTAATTGATTTTTTACTAAGTTGAAATAATCGGCTTTGTTTTTTACTAATTGTTGATGATTTCCTGTTTCTGCAATTTCACCATTTTTTAGTACAATGATTTGGTCAGCATTTTTAACGGTGCTCAAACGGTAAATGATGATAATTACATAAAAAACAATACATTAACAGCAAAAATTATTGTTGAAATGCTTATCAAACAAATTAATATTCCTATCCAAGTTAATGATTTAGGAATTTTACCTAATAATTCTTCAATTTTATCTTTCATTATTCTCCTAACTCTAATTGATTTTTTATTAACTCAAAGTATTTACCTTTCAACTCGATTAATTGATTATGATTTCCTTTCTCAATTAATCTGCCTTTATCTAACACAATAATTTGATCTGCATTTTTAACAGTCGATAACCTGTGTGCAACTACAATCATGGTCTTATTTTTAAAATAGTTATTAATGTTATTAACAATTATTTTCTCGTTTTCTGAATCCAAAGAATTGGTAGCTTCATCAAAAAATAAATAATCTGGATTTTTGTAAATAGATCTTGCAATTAGTATTCTTTGTCTTTGTCCTTGACTTATACCCACTCCTTCTGAACCAATAATTGTATTTTCTTTTAATGCTAATTGATTAACAAATTCTGTTATGTTGGCCAATTCAATTGATTTTGTGAAATTTTCTTCATCTATTTCGTTAGATAAACATACATTATACTTAATGGTATCAGAAAAAATGATACTATCCTGCAATATTACGCCACATTTTTCACGCCAAAATTTATTATCTATATCATCAATAAAATGCTTACCAACTAAGATATTACCTTTTTGAGGTCTATAAAACTTTAAAAGTAATTTTAATAAAGTTGTTTTACCACTACCACTAACTCCAACAATTGCTGTTGTTTTATTCTTAGGTATAATTAAGTCAATATTCTCTAGTATATATTTTTTATTGTCATAGGAAAAATTTACATTATTAATTGAAACATCTAAAATTTCATCTATGCTTTTTATCAATGATAAATTTTCTTCTTCTTCCTTGTTATGTATGTCATCTAACCTTTCAAAACTCACTTTTACTAATTGATAGTTTAAAATAAAATTTATCAATTGACTTATTGGGGCATTTATTCCTCCTAAAATAAACATTATTGAAAGCATTGTTCCAATGGTCATTTGAGAGTTCATAATTGATAGTGAAGCTATAAAAACAACAATTATTGTTTGAAAAAAATTAACAAACCTATAACTTTGATATTTTTGATCTAATTTTAATTTTTCAATATTATTTTGATAGAGTTTTTGTTGAATTTTTTGCCATTGAAAAGTTTTTTGTTCCTCAAGATTGTTCAATTTAATTTCTTGAATGGCAGTAATTAACTCATATATTTTATTTTGATCATTTGCTTGCAATGAAAAGTTTTTATGATCATTAATCTTGATTTTTTCTAAAAAACTAAATATCCACAATAATTCTATTATTGTTGAAATAAATACAACTAAAAATATATTAAAATTGAAGTATAGTAATGTAGCCGAATAAATGATTATGTTAAAGAAAGAAAAAACAGTTTGAATAAGATCTTTTGATAAAAAAGTCTCAATTCTACGGTGATCTTGGATACGCTGAGTGAAATCACCTATTGTTTTAGAATTGAAAAACCTAATTGGTAATTTCATTAATTTTATTAGGAAATCTGAAATAATGGATATGCTAATTCGACTACTAATATGAATAAATAACCATGACCTGTAAAATTCCAAACCTACCTTGCTCAAAAAAACTAAAATTTGTGCAAATAAAATTATATAAATAATGTTTATATCTTTCAAAAATACACCTTTATCAATAATTTTTTGTGTAAAAAATGGAAATATTAATTCTACAAAAGATGAGAAGAATAGAGTAAAAGCAATTAATATTAATTGAATTTTATAATTTTTTAAATACTTTGATATGTAACTTAAATTAATTTTTTCAGTATTTGGATTAATTTTTTTACGATTAAAAATTTCTTCAGTTGGTTCTAAAATTAATACAATTCCTTCACTTTTACCATTTAACCATCCTTTCTTAAATTCATCAATAGTATAAGTTGTTTTGCCGAATGCTGGATCTGCAACATAAACTTTATCTTTTGTAAATTTATAAACGACTATAAAGTGATTTTGATTCCAAAAATATATTGATGGAATACTAATATTTTCTTTAACTTTATCAAAATCTAGTTTTACAGTTAAAATGTTAAATCCTATACATTTAGCGTTTGATTCTAAATCTACAATAGAAATACCCTGCTTTAATAAATTGGAATTAACTATAAAATCATTGTCAATTGTAAATGATTTATTGTAGATTTTTCCTATCATTTTAAGACATGCGAAGCCGCAATCTTGAGAGTCTAATTGTTTAACAAAAGGGAAATTATTTAGCATTAGATTATTTCAAATATTGATACTTTCTTAATAATATCAACTACAATATTCTATGATTTTAAAATCATAATAATAGATTCCAATTATTAGATTTTTACTTTCCTCAAATATTATGGAAGATAGTTTATAATTATTTCTGGATCAGTTATTACAAGTAAGATTTTGAAATATTTATTGAAGTCTAGTTTTTTCTAATTTAAAATTAATTTTTTTTACTATTTTATAAAAAATTAATATATTATTATGATAACTTAAATTCCGGCTTTTACTTCAATGCCAAAATTAATACTTTTTTTCATAAATCCAATATAATAAACTTTCAAATCCTATTTATAAAAAACTAAATCTTTTATTAATGTTGTTTGTGTTATATAATTAAAAACTTCACTTTAATATTATTTCAAATTAAATCTATATTAATCAAATCATATTTGTTAAATTTTATTAAAATTTTTATACGTTTTAAACATAATTACTTTTTAAAACTTTCTAAAAGTTCTACATATTCTGGTTCTTCAATTTTAGAGATATTTTCATTAATTATTTTTAATGCATCTTCATAACTTATTTTTTGAACACCCAATTTTTGTGTTATTTCACTTGGTAAATCATCAATTATTCTATTTTGTATGTGAGTTATCAACTTTAGATGATCATTACAATAAATACTAGGATTATTAAAACCATTTTTCGAACTGTACCTGTGTGGCAAGTATCCTCCTCCGCAAATCTCTTTAACTGGGCATGCTAAACATTTTTTTGGTAAATAAGTCTTAGTGTAATAGTAAGTTTCAACTAAATTACTCTGAAAAACATCATCAATTTCGTTTATAGAAATATTAAATTTATGTTTTGTAAATTCCTCACCACAAATTTTTAAAACATCTAAAGGCTCAATATCGCCATTAGTTTCGATAACAGCAAGAGTATTATTACCTATTCCGTAACTTTCAGTACCACCATCAGCACCAAGTATAAAATTAATAAAATCTTCAAACTTTGGTATTTGTATTCTAGTGGAATTTTCCTGATTATACCAATAATCAAATAATTCTATAAGCCATTTAGAGGTTTTATGTTCAGTTAAAATATCATTCTGTGACTCTAGAGTATCATAATTTTCATCAATTAACAAAAAATTACATGCTTTAAAACCTACTTCTTTAAAAGTTTCATAAGTTTCAATTGGGTTAGAATCAATATTAACCACTGATAAAGCACCAAAATTTGTAATTCTATTATTTTCTAATTCAATTATACCTTTTTTGACCGATTGATAGGTGCCTTTGCCTTTTTTATCAACTCTATTTTGATCATTTGTACTTTCATTACCATCTAAACTTATACCAATACCAACGTTGTACTCATTTAATAAATCACAATATTCTTTATTTAACAAAATACCATTAGTTTGAACACCAAATACTATTTTAACCCCAATTTCATCATGCAAGGAATTAATTGTATTTAGAAAAAATCTTAAATCAATTATAGACATTAAAAGAGGTTCACCACCATGCAATACTATATAAAATTTTTTCAATGTATGTTTTATACAGTGATTTTTAATTTTTTCTTTTAACTTTAGTATTATATCCTTAGATATAAATTTTGGCTGTAACTTGTAAGATTGGTCAGCATGGTTATACATATAGCAATACTTACAGTTTATATTACATCGACTTGCAACCTTTACAACTAAACAGTTAACAAACATTTTATTTTGGTTTTAATTTATTAATATAAAAGAGTCTTTGAATTCTCAAGACTCTTTTATTTTTTTAAGATTCTTTTAAATATTAAGTTACTCTAAAACAGTCTCAATAATGATGATTCTTTCGAAAATTCTCTCAAAGATAATTCTACCAAATCCACCAAATGCATCTGCAGATAGTTCTTCAGTATTCAGAATCGCAGACTTTAATACTTCATTTTCAATTAAACTTGACTCTTTTGCTAATAAATTAGCGCTGTTTTTTGGAAATTTAAACATGATTATAAAATTTAATATTTGTTATTTGAAACAAAGTTTAAACACATTAGTCTCCTCATTGGTGTTTGCTTGCAAGCGGTTATAAAAATACCTTTCTTTTTTGGTGATCAGTCAATAAGTACTGGGTAGTTAAATACTATTTAATTCTTGATTTTTCATCTTTGTTAGCCTCAGATTTTTTGTTCATTTTAAACAATTTTCCAAAATTGTAAACAACTGTTAATCTTATTCGTCTAATGTCGACATAATCAAAATTTTCTTGTTGAATGTTGTTTACAGTTTGACTAAATGTTTGTTTGTTTGTTTTAAAAACATCTACACCATTAATAATTAAATTTAATTTGTTGTTTAAAAAGTTTCCTCTTAAACCCAAATCTAGCTGATAGAAACTTGATAATTCATAACTACCTGCTATAGAAGGCAATTGATAATTAAAATTTAATTCAGCTTTAAACCTTTTATTTTTATCAAGTACGAAGGCATTATTTGTTTTTATACTGCCAGACCATGCTTTGACTCCTGATACGTTTGGCGAATTAGAGATAGTTTTGGTATAAAACACACTTATATTACTATTGTTTTCCCATACTTTTTTTACATTAAAAGAATATCCTTGATAGAAACCAATGTTTAGTTGATTATAAAAATTGATTGGAAAAACCCTTTGTATAATTGAATTTGTTTCTACAAACGTAACTTGGTCAAATCCCTCGTTTATATTATTAACATAAAACATAGAGTAGGAATTTTTATAAACAAATGATAATTCAAAGTTATCTGAAAAAGAAGGTTGTAAAAATGGATTACCTTCAGCAAAGTTGAATGGTGTACTATAAAACCTAAATGGATTTAAGTTATTATAGGAAGGTCTGTTAATTCTTTTATTGTAGTTAAATGACAAGGACTTGTAATCATTTATATTATAGTTTAAGAAAAAAGTAGGAAACAAATTAAAATAACTATTTGTTGTTTTTTCGTTTAATGTCAGTGAATTTCCAATTGTTTGCGTATATTCTCCTCTTAAACCTATTTGTAGTTCTAATGATTTAGTTAAGTTTTTAGAACCTGATATGTAAAGAGCTTGTATGTTTTCATTATATTTAAAATCATTAGTTTGCAAAGGATCTAAAACTGGGTTTCCAGTTGTTGTATTAAAAAACTGAACACCACTCAAATTATTAATATATGTAAGTTTTGAACCAAAATTTAATTTAGCAAACTTAGTTGGATAATCCATATCAATTCTTGAAGTAATAATATCAATATCTAAATTGCTATTATTGTTGGCAGCAAAGAAATTATTTGGTTTTATAGTGCCATCAGTAAAAAAAGAATTACTAAAAAAAGTATTTTCAGATTTTGAATTATATTTGACATAATCAAAATCTATATTTAATTTTTTACCTAAAGTATCAAGCTCTATTACACTATATAAATTAATTGAGTTTGTTAATCGTTTCATTTCAATTCTTGATCGTGTACTAATAATTGAATCTAAAACTTTATTTGTGTTATATATTTTAGATTCATTAGAGGATTTAACCAGAGGTAATACTTTTGAAACATTATATTCTGCACCAATTCTTGTTTTAGTGTTTATCTTGTAATCATAAGTAAACCTCCCGCTTAAATTGTTCACAAAATTTCTTTTATTGTTATCTTCAATCCAAGTATAGTTTGGATATTTGAGTGTGTAATTCTGAAATGGTTCAACACTTCCATTTGAATAGTTAATATTACTTGTAATAGTTGATTTATTCTTTTGATAATTTAAATTTACTCCACCTGAACCAACATTTTTATTTGCTTGTGAAATTCCACCTCTAACGCTTCCATTCAAACTATCTGTTTTTACTGATTTTGTTACAATATTTATAAGTCCACTGTTGCCTTGTGCGTCATATCTTGCTGGTGGACTGGTTATAACTTCAATTTTTTTAATATCATCAGATTTTAAACTGTTTAGAAAATTGGTTAACTCACTTCCTGATAAGTTAATTAGTCTATCATTAATCATTACATTAAGATTTCCCTTCCCAATCATAGCAATTTGATCATTATTTACCGTAACTCCTGGAGTTATTTTTAAAGCATCAATAGCATCGCCTCCAGAAGCAGATATACTATTCTCTACATTAAAAATTAATCTATCCACTTTTCTTTCAATTAACTTTTTTTTTGAACTAACGACAACTTCTTTAAGTTGCTGTTGCTTTTCTTTTATTTTAACTACACCAATATTTATATCGTTGTTTACATCAATTTTTTGTTTGCTTAACAAAACTCCTAACTGTTTTATCAATAATTGATATTCTGCTTTTTCAGTTATGATTATGAAATCTCCATCGGCATTTGTCAATTCGCTTTTTACAATTAAGGAATCCTTGTTTTGTAATTGTACTTCAACAAATTCAACTGGATTCATATCCTGACTTATAATTCGACCACTCAATTTTACTTGAGAAACAATCTTACTAGAGAACAAAATAAAAAAGATAAATAAAAATAAATTAATTTTAAACATGATTTTATTTAACATAAATAAGTAAAATTAAAAGTTAAGAATTAATTTAATGGGTATTTAAAGTTCCCAAAAAGTTAAATTTGTAAAATAATGATTTATGCTAAATTTTATAATTTTATTAATATTGAAATGCTTTAAACTTTTCTAAATTAGATGTAGAATTGTATTTTTGTTCCAAATTCAAAAAATTTAAACTAATTCTACTAGATAATACCTAAAATTTTAGATTCTCTAATAATATCTTCATCATTTCCAAAATCGATTTTAAGTAATCGTTTTATTTTTAATTTTCTTTTTTTTACTCCACTGAGAGTCATTGAAAGATGTGATGGAATGTCTTTTGTTTTTATACCTTTTGATATTAAAATAATGATTTGCTTGTTAATAGAATCTAAATAAAAATCGTAAGGGTTTTTAGTAATAGATTCTTCAATCATTAAACTTCTATAAAATTCTCCGTTAATGACTTTATTTAAAATATTAACTATATGGTCATAACTACAAAGGTCAGTTTTTTCTATCAATCCCTCTGGATTAATGTGTTTGATTATTCTATCTAGTTGAGTAACACTGAAAATTGAAGATAAAATTATGATTTTAATTTTAGGATATTTTTTACGTAAAAGTTTGGCAAAATCTTCACCATTATTGATTCCTTTTTCAATGTAAGCTGGCATACTTAAATCTAAAAATACAATTTCTATTTGTTGTATAAATTGCTCAAAGATAAATTTATAGGCAGACTCAAGTGTGTTTTTCACAGTAATAACTGTATCAATATCAGAATATCCTAACGCAGTCTCATAGAAACTAGTTATCATTTGATGATCATCAACTAATAAAATTTTTACTCTCATAAACTATTTCATAAAATTAATTCTACACAAGCACTAGTTACTAAACTAATGAGTTTGTATAGAAGTGACTAATTATAATTCATAAATTTATTAAAATTTCTCTAAACTACATAGTGGGAATGAATGAATTTTGAATAAAAAAATCAATACTCTCTACAAAATCCCTCTTGCTTTTATCTCTAAATATTTATTAATCGTATCTAAAGTCAGATTTTCGGGTTGGGTTAAAACAGAATAAATTCCGTATTTTTTGAGTTCGTTGACAATCAAACGTTTTTCGAACATGAATTTTTCAGCAATTACTTTGTCGTATACTTCTTGAACGGTTTCTGTTTTTTTATTGATTAAATCATTTAATTCTGTGTTATTAAAAAACACAATCACGAGCAAATGATTTTTTGCAATTCCTTTTAAATAAGGTAATTGACGATGCAATCCATCTAAAGTTTCGAAATTTGTATACAAAATAATCAAACTTCGTTGTGTGATGTTTTTCTTGACATCGACATACAAACGACTGTAATCACTTTCGAAAAAATCGGTTTTGATGTTGTACAATGTTTCTAGAATTTTCTGCATTTGTGAAGAGCGTTTCTCTGCAAAAACTCTGTTTTCTACTTTTTTAGAAAAAGCAAACATGCCTGCTTTGTCTTGTTTTTTGAGAATTACATTTGATAAAACCAAAGTTGCATTTATAGCATAATCGAGTAAACTCAATCCATTAAATGGCATTCGCATGACACGTCCTTTGTCAATAACCATGTATACTGATTGCGATTTTTCGTCCTGAAATTGGTTGACCATTAAAGCATTTTTCTTAGCCGTTGCTTTCCAGTTCAATGTTCTAATGTCATCGCCAGCCACATATTCTTTAATTTGTTCGAATTCCATGGAATGACCAATGCGGCGAATTTTTTTGATTCCGTATTGAAAAAGATTGTTCGAAAATGCTATCAAATCGTATTTTCGCAATTGAATGTATGACGGATAAACGGGAACCATTTGGTTTTTATTGAATTGAAAACGTCTAGAAATCAATCGTAAAGGCGATGATATATATACATTTAGATTACCAAAAGAATATTCTCCTCTTTCTGTTGGACGTAATTCATAGTTTATTTCATCTTGTGATGATGCTTTTATGTTTCGTTTGATTTCGAAATCTCGAACTTGAAACTGAAATGGAATTTCGTCTATTATTTTTGCTGAAACTGGAAATGTGTAGTAATTTTTTATGGAAACATTAATTAAATTTACATCTCCATTTGATAACTTTTCAGGAGTAATACGGGTTCCTTCGATTCCTGTTCTTGCAAAAAACAAAATCATTATATCCATCAAAAAAAATATACCTAATACCAAAACTAAAATGCAAGTGGCACGATACATAAAAGGAAAGAAAAAAGCACACAAAAACAACATGATGATACCCAAGAGTACAAAGAAAAAAAAGTTGTTGATGTATAGATTTTTTATGAATTTCATTTTTTTAAGTTGAAGTTAAAAAAGGTTGAGTTTTAAAAGGTTAAGGTTGAGTTTAAAATCAAAACTTTAAATAGTACTTTATCTTGGAATTTCTACAGAATCGATAATTTGTTTGATGATTTCGGTGCTCGAAATACCTTCCATTTCTCGCTCTGGCGTTACTATCACACGATGTTGTAGTACTGGAATTGCGGCTTCTTTAATATCTTCGGGAGTTACAAAATCACGACCACGAATGGCAGCAAATCCTTTCGCAGCATTTAGAATCGCAATTGAGGCACGAGGCGATGCACCTAAATATAAGAAGGCATTTTCGCGAGTGTTGATTACGATTTTCGCTATATATTCGATCAAGTTTTGCTCTACAATAATTTGTTTAACAAGGGCTTGGTATTTTTTGATTTCTTCTGACGAAAGAATGGTTTTAATGTTTTCTAACTTTCCATGACTTTGAAGTGCATGCTCACGTTGAATTATAGTAATTTCTTCGTCTAACTTTGGATAGTCAATAGTAATTTTAAACAGAAAACGGTCTAGTTGTGCTTCGGGCAAACGATAGGTTCCCTCCTGCTCTATTGGGTTTTGAGTCGCTATAACTAAAAACGGAGTTTCTAAAATAAACGCATTTCCATCAATAGTTATTTGACGCTCTTCCATCACTTCAAAGAGTGCTGCTTGCGTTTTTGCTGGAGCACGATTTATTTCATCAATTAGAATCAAATTCGAAAAAATAGGTCCTTTTTTGAATTCAAACTCTGATTTTTTTAAATCAAAAATCGAGGTTCCCAAAATATCCGAAGGCATTAAATCGGGGGTAAATTGAATTCGACTGAAACCAATATTTAACGTTTTTGACAATAATTTTGCTGTAATTGTTTTTGCAACCCCAGGAACACCTTCGAGTAGCACATGACCGTTTGAAAGTATAGCAACTAACAATTGATCAATCATTTTTGATTGTCCAACAATGACAGTTCCTAGTTCTTGTTTTATGGCATTGATGCTGTCCAAAAGTGGCGCAAGGTTTATTCTTGATTCGAAACTTACGTTTTCGTTTTGAATTTCTGGGTTGTTTGTATCTTCCATTTTTATTTTATTATTTATTGTTTAAACACAAAGTTCACAAAGTGTTTGTTTTATTATTTTTTAATCTTGACCTTGATCTTAACATCAATCTTGACTTTATCAGCCTAAATCACTTTTTCAATCGCATGATTCATTTCAATTAAATCGCTTTCAACACTTGAATGCGGACTTTTTTTATACATATTAATGAGATGTGTCACTTTTTGAATGTCTATTAAATTCTTTCCTGATTTTTGATGAAGTCTTTTAATAAAATCTTCATCGAGTTTATTGGTGTCAAGTAAATATTGGTTTCTGATACGTTCCAAGAAGTAAATGATTTTTTTATTGATAATATTGTCATGATCGCCTTCTTGATAGTACAAATTACCAATGGTTTTAGTAAAATCTAGAGTAGTGTTTTCTAAAGGTTTGATAATTGGAACTATACGTTGTTTTCGTTTGGCGTTGAAAATCATAAAAATAATCATTCCAATCAAAAAAATCTGCCATGCGTATCGTAATGCGGGTTGCGAAAGCCAATATGCTAAAGGCGAATCTGAAATTACTTTGCCTGTTTGATTTTTGATGTTCCAAAAAACTGTTCCTTTTGGGATGTATGACAATACTTTTTGAGCATATTCAAAATGGTTTTCTTTTAATAAATGAAAATTTGTAAATGCTGCTGGTTGTGTGTGAAGAAGGAAAGTTCCTGAATTAAATTTTATTTTTATAAAATTCACTCTGGTACTGTCTCCACTTTGATAGCCTAAAACGGTGGAATTTATGGTATCAATTTTTGAAAAATAACTAGGATTTGCTCCTTCTTTTATGGTATATTTTTTCTTACCGAGTTTTGGGTTTGCAACCCAATTAAACGTGCTGTCTTTGAAGTTAAATTCAGACTGCATTTGCAATTTCAAGGTATCTTGTAATTGTTCCGGAATTTGTTTGGTACTCAAAAAAACGGTGTTTCCACGACTTACGAATTTGCAAATTTCGTTTATGGATTCTCTATCCATATCAGAATATTCTTCGATATTCATGAATGTTCCTTCAGAATAAAAATCTTGTGCTTGAGGAGTTACACTTGAATCTTCTTGATATCCATCTTCATATACTGCAGTAGTATCTATAACTGCGGCTGCAGCATCAGTAGCAGATATCGAATCCTCAGCATAATCAAAATCATCAATAAAATATTCATAAGGCGAAACTTCAATTTTTTCAATGGTTTGATTTTTGAGTAATCCTCCTATTTCTTCATTAAAAACATACATTCCTAACGGAATTTTATCTTTTATAGAATAAGTTGGTGTCCAATCAATTGGTTTTGGTTTATTGATGTCGATGTAGACAATTCCTGCAATAACAAAAATCAATAGGACAATATATATTTTGAGCGTTCTATCCATTTCCTAGTGATTTTATAGATTTTTCAAACGCCTGTTTTGCTTTTTCGAAAGTAATTTCGTTGAGTTCAAATTCGCCGTACCAAATATTATTGTATATATAAGACAAATATTCAAAATCTGCTTTTTGTGCTGGGTTCTTTATTTCGTATAAATAATCTGAATTGGTTTTTTCTAAATCCCAAACGATGATTTCGTTAGCCGAAAGTTTTTTCAATAACCAAAGATAATAATACCTAATCGACAATCGATTGTCACCAGATTTTAATGTATTTTGTATCAGTTTTTCAAAATCAACTAATCGAAGGTTTTTTTCAATTTCAGAATAATCGATTATTTTTTTATCCGAATTTTTTCCGAAAATCCAACTTCCTTCTTTATTTAGAATAGATTTTACAATCATGTAAATCACAAAAATTATAATCAAAACACCAATAATTTTGATCAAGAGACTTGTTGCAGATGAAGCGGCTGTCTTTGATCCTAAATCAAAAATAGAATTAATGATATTTGACAACCATTCTTTGAAGCGATCCCAAGCATTTTTTTCGGGTGTTTTGAATTCATAAACAAAATCGTTGTCAGAATATTTCTTTTTTAGGTTTGTCGGAAATTTTTTAGGTGTAATCGAATCTGAGTCAATTTTGATGTCTTTTTCTGTGAAAACATTCTTTTTAGATTTGGAAATCAACAAAGAATCTTGTCCTTTTGTAGCAAAGGCAATTAGGATAATCAAAAAAAGAAGTATTTTTTTAAAGTTCATTTCCTATTGAATCGATTTCGTTTTTAACAGATTTTTTTTCAGTTTCTTCTCTAAGGCTGTAGTACAAAATTCCTTGATTGATTATTGTAATATTGTTCAATACATAGCCAAAAACAACTAAAACTACGAACACTATGGTTACACAAACGGCTGCAAGAGAAAAATTGGCTCCTTTTGAAGTTTCATTTTGAATATCTTCTCTAAAGAATAGAAAACCTAAAATTCCAATAACATAAAATACAATTGAAATTGTGCTTTGTATCATCTGAATTATAAATTGCATAAAAAGTGCATTACCAACTACTAACCAAAATTTTGGTCGAACTAAATCATATCCTTTCTTTAGCGCTTCAAAAAAAGATAATTTTTCGATTGTAAATATAAAATAACTTTGGGAATACCATGAGGAAAAAAACGGAAGTAGTATTATTAGAAGCGGAAATCCAATGAGTATAAAACACAAAAGTACCAAGATTGCAAAAACAATTACTAAAATGGGTAAAATTACTACTATTGTTCCTATAAAAAAGAGAATCAAACGACCAATATTTTTTCGAATCTCAACTATGATTTCATTTGATGAAATTTGTTGGTTTTGCTTTTTGTCTATCGTATCTAAATATACGATTGGATAAGTGATGTTCAACAATGATAAAAAAATGGAAACAAGCAAAAAGATTCCAAAAAACCCAAAAAATAGTATTGGATTTGTATGTACATAGTTTGCTATAAAATCATTATTTGAATCTTGAATAGTTGAAAAGGCATTTTCTAAAAATATTTTTGATATGAAATAGATTAAAACTACTAATATCATTAGAAATATTCCATTGATGATGAAATAGTTTTTATAGTAATTCTTTCCAAATCGCTTGAAAAAATCAATAGTATCTGAGAAAAGCGCATTGAAATCGCGTTTTTTGAAAAGTTCGAACATTATATTTTACTGATTTTTTTGTTAACAATAAATGGATAAATCAGATAATAAAACGAGATAATTGATAAGGTTGTGAGTATAATTCCAACACTTGCCCAATTTGGCATGTCGATTGAATATCTTGTAATAAAACCCTCTAAAAAACCTGCAGCAATGGTAAATGGTACTGTACTCAAAAAAATCTTGAAACTATTTTTAAAACCTATTTTGAATGAATTAAATCTTGAAAAGGTTCTTGGAAATAATATTGAAGCTCCTAAAATAAACCCAGCAGCGGTTTCAATCACGATTGCAAAGATTTCCATTGATCCATGTATCCAAATTCCTCGAACACTTTTCCAGAAAACATTCTGTTCGTAAAACATGTATTGAAACGCTCCTAACATAATTGCATTTTGAAGCGCGATATAAAATGTACCAATGCCAACAAATAATCCTGAAACGTAACAATAGATTCCAACTTTTAGGTTGTTTATAGTTATAGCAATAAAACTTCCCCAATTTGTTCCCGATTTGTAAATTGCTGTTGGATTTCCGTTTTTGATATTTTCTAAAGTTTCATTGACATAGCCATCTGATAATATAGAACGAATAAAATTGATGTCATATTTTGATGAAATTACACCAATTCCTACCATGGCAAAAAATAGTACAAAAGAATATAGAAGGTATCTTCGATAATCATATAAAAGCAAAGGAACTTCCGTTTTAAAGAAAAAAACGATTCGATTTGTTTCCGTCCTTTTAGTTTTATAAATTTTTTGATAAATTTGTGCCGCAAGATGGTTTAAATAGCCTACTGTTTTACTTTTTGTGTAATAAGTTTGGGCATATGACAAATCATTCATTAATTGAATGTATAAATTTGCCATTTCATCAGGATTTTTTTTAGATTTGCTAAAAATTGCTTGTTCAAACTCAAGCCATTTTTCTTTATTTTGTTTTATAAACGCAATTTCTCTCATCGAGAACAAAAATATACAATATGTCAGAATTAACAATCAATACAACACAAAATGTTACTATAAATTTTACTGCTGCCTCTGTAGGCGAGCGAATGCTGGCAACTTTCCTGGATTTACTGGTTCAAATTGCCTATGTTATTGTTGTTTTTTACGTGTTTTTTGAGTTTTTTGGCATATCAGAAAGAATAGATCAAATGAATCAATGGTCTGCAATGGCAATTTTTTCACTTTTTGGGCTTCCTATTTTTTTATATTCACTGGTTTTGGAAAGTTTTTTAGAGGGTCAAACACTTGGAAAAAAAATAATAAAAATAAAAGTTGTTAAGATTGATGGTTATCAGGCTAGTTTTGGAGATTATTTGATCCGTTGGTTGTTTAAAATCATTGAAGGTAATTCGATTTTTGCAATTATTGGAATTATCGCAATGGCAACTAGTAAAAAAGTACAACGGCTTGGTGACATGGCCGCAGGAACTGCAATTATTACTTTGAAAAATAATATTTCTATCAACAACACGATTTTAGAAAATATTGGAGAAGCCTATGTTCCAACTTATTCACAAGTTATTAAACTTTCTGATAACGACATGAGAATTATAAAGGATACTTTTCTGCAAGCGAAAGCAAAATCAGATCGTGAAACTATTTTGAAGTTATCGGCAAAAATCGAAAAAGTATCAGGTATCAAAAATCAATCTGGTAGTGAATCTGATTTTATTAAAACGGTTTTGAAAGACTATAATTTCTACACTCAAAATATGTAGATTTTATCTAGATAAATATAAATAACTGGCTACCGAATTTGGATATTTTGTATTATTTATTGGTTTAAAAACATAAAAGTAAGTTCCGTCTGGAAGTTGATTTCCAAATAAAACAATTCCTTGATTTGAACTTCCGTCCCAATCATTTTGTGTGCTATCGCCTTTCCAAACTAAAAATCCCCAACGATTATAGATGTCTAATTCAAAATTTGGATAAACATCTCGATTGATTACAAAAGTATCGTTTTGTCCATCACCGTTCGGAGTAACCCCATCAGGAATGCTTGATGAACAGTTTTTTGTAATCAATAAAAAGCTGGAATAACTCTCACAATTTGCATTTCTGATTCTCACAAAAATTTGTTTTGGAGTTGTAGTAGCAATATAATTTATGGTGTTAATTATTGGATTAAGATTGTTTTGAGCATCAAGCAAACTCTCATGAAACGAAACCACATCAGTAGGATTTGTTTTAATACTATTTTCATAAGTAGAAAAATCAAAAACGGTTCCAGACGGATTCAATTGACACAAAGTTATTGGTTGAGCAATATTAAATGTTGGCGAAATCCAAAGAGTGATATTCTGATTCGCATTGTTATTTAATTCATTTGTTTCTACAATTATCCCAACTCCAGTACCATTATCATCAACAACAAATTTTAGAGTAAAACTAAGCGGAATTGAATTTGGAATTGTAACTGAAATTTGTCCCGAAACACTTTCACCAATTTGTAAAATTACGTTTGTTGATGTATTTCCAATCAAAACATTATTCGCATAAATAGCAATTGGAGTTCCTGCTGGTAAAATCGCTGTACTATTTACATTTGAAACGGTATAATTAACCTGTACTTGCCTTGAATTACAAGATTGTGAAACGTTATTGATAGCAACTGTGGCATCTGGCAATTGGCTGTTGAGTTTGGTAGCAACTACATTTATCATTACAAAATCTTGGCCAGATGTCAATTGAATTTGCGCTGTCGTGTCACCAATATTTATATTATTTTGAATGTCATATACATCTAAATCCATATTAAATAAATTGGTTGCACCAGTAAAAGTGTTTGTACCATTAAATTGATTTCCTGCGGGATTTAATGGATTACTTAGTACATTTCCGTTAAAACGTAAGGTTTCATTAACGGCGAGTCCCACATCACCTTCCCAAGCCAAAAAACCAATTTTCGCACCCACATTATCAATCACATTGAGACTGTTGAGTGTAATATCAACCGAAGTTGGAACGGCCTCCAAACCATCATATATATTGAGTTGATTTAATGGAAGCGTCGGGTTTTTGTAAACCACTACAATTGCCCAACCTGCAAAATTTGTTTTAATGTTATAATGACTTGCTATAAATGAAGTTACATCTAAATCTGAAAGAGTATAGGTTCCATTACCAGTTGTTACAACCTGCGAAGTAATATCCTTGAAAGCACTAAAATAGTTGTATGTATCACCATTTACTCGAACATGACTGAATGTTCTTTCAGCGATTATATTTATATTATTTAATTTTACATTAAAATCTCCTGTTCCAGAACCTGCCCAATACAGATACGCTTTTTCAATAACATCTGAAGGACTTAAATTTAATGTAGCACTCGATGAAGTTAAAATAGTTGGAGGATCTGCCATAAAAGTATTTTCAACTGGATTCAAAGTATTACCAATAAAAGTAAAATCAAATCGACCGTTGAATTGATTGTAAAGAGAAACATCTTGTCCAAAAGAGGTCAAAAATATAAATAAGAGGAAAACCGAAAAATGATGTTTTAATTTTAAAATCAAAGTCTATAAATTTTACATAAAAGTACATTAATTTATTTAAAAATCTAATTTTAATAAAAGTAAAATTATTTAGAATAATTGTTTAATTTTCCAAAGTCAAAAAAAAGAAGTGAAAAACTACAGAATAAAAAAATATGAAATTCAAGATTTCGAACCATGGAATGCTTTCATAGAGCAATCTAAAAACGGAACTTTTTTATTCAATAGGAATTTCATGGACTATCATGCCAATAGATTTCAGGATTATTCTTTAATCATTTTAGATGGAGAAAAATGGGTTGCTGTTTTACCTGCAAATATTCTCGAAAATAGTGTGTATTCTCATCAAGGATTGACCTATGGTGGTTTAGTTTACAATGAAAAACAAAAACTCGAGACGATAGTTCGTGTTTTTAAAGAAATTTTAGAATTTTTAATTGAAAATAAAATTGTGAAATTAATCGTAAAACTAATTCCTAATATTTACCACAAAAAACCCGCTAGTGAACTTAATTATGCTCTTTTCCTAGCAAATTCTTCATTAATTCGTAGAGATGTTTTGTCAGTAATTGATTTAACGAAGCAAAACAAAATTGCCTCTGGAAGAATAGAAGGTGTTAAAAAAGGTTTGAATTTGAAATTAGAAATACGAGAAGAAACAAATTTTGAATTGTTTTGGAATGAGATTTTAATTCCAAATTTAAAAAATAAATTCGATGCAAAACCAGTTCATTCATTAATAGAAATAAACAAATTACATAGTTTGTTTCCACAAAATATTCGGCAATTTAATGTCTATCAAAACAATAAAATTGTGGCTGGTACAACCATTTTCGAAACCGATGATGTGGCTCATGCCCAATATATTTCCGGAAACGAATCAAAATCAGAAAACGGAAGTTTAGATTTTTTGTATCATCATTTAATAACAACCGTTTTTAAAAACAAACTTTATTTTGATTTTGGAACTTCGAATGAAGAAAATGGAACAAAATTAAATGCAGGACTTTCGTTTTGGAAAGAAAGTTTTGGAGCAAGCACCATTGTTCAAGATTTTTACGAAATCGAAACAAAAAACTACAATTTGTTAGAAAACTTCATCATTTAAAAAACTGAGTTTTATAAAAAACATAGCAAAAAGTAATTTGTTCAAAATTAGTTCTTTGAATAGCATAAGTATTCTGCTAAAAATGGCCTTAGGGGTTTTGACTTCTAAAGTCGTTGCGGTTTTTGTGGGGCCAAACGGAATGGCATTAGTGGCAAATCTTCGCAATTTCATGACATCGCTCGAAAGTGTTTCAACTCTTGGATTTCAGGCAGGAATTGTTAAATACGTTACTGAGAATCAAGAGAACAAAACCCAAATACAGAAAATCATTTCCACAGTTTTCTTTACACTTTTTGGAGTATGTTTTGTAATTAGTTGTTCTTTATTTTTCTTTGCCGAATATTGGAATTTTAAAATTTTTGGCTCAAATCTAGAGTATTTAATTGTTTTCAGAGTATTGAGTTTTATTTTGCCATTTTATGCTTTTTCACTAATTTTTCTAAATATAATAAATGGTTTTTGTCAATTCAAAAAAGTAATTTACATCAATACAATCGGAAGTATACTAGGTTTTTTAGTTACTTATTTTTTGATTGTTGAATTGGCTATACAAGGCGCACTATTATCCCTTGTGATTACGCCAGCATTATTATTTTTTGTCACGTTTTTTTACTTGACAAAAGAAATAAACATTTTTGAACTTCTAAAAATTAAATACTTTGACTTTCAAATCATTAAAAACCTATCTTCTTATTCCATGATGGCTTTGGTTTCAGCCATTTTTGGACCATTAGTTTTTCTTGCCATTAGAAATAATATTATTACAAATCTTGGATTAAAACAAGCAGGTTTTTGGGAAGCCATTTCAAGAATTTCAGGATATTATATGCTGTTTTGTGGGACTTTGTTGACGGTTTATTTTCTTCCAAAACTCACTCTTGCAAATTCAAAACAAGAGACAAAATTTGTTTTCTATTCTTATTTTAAAACCACAATTCCAATATATTTCACTGGTTTTATGATACTTTATTTTTTTAGAAATTTTATTATTAAAACATTATTTACAACTGATTTTTTACCAACCACAAATTTGTTTTTTTGGCAACTCACAGGAGATTTTTTTAAAGTTGCCTCCTTAGTTTTAGGGTATCAATTTATAGCAAAAAAAATGACAATTGCTTTTATTGTTTCTGAAATTAGTTCACTTGTAATTTTGTACATTTCGAGTATTTATTTTATGAAAATATATGGAATTGAAGGAGTCGTAATTGCTCAAGCATTAGACAATTTTTTATATTTAGTTATTTTAATACTTTACTTTAGAAGAAGTTTATTTTAAAACGCATCTAAATTAACAGAATTCAATACAACATTGCTATTTCTTTGATATCAAATTCTGATAGTAAGTCATCTTCTAAAAGTAGTTGTAACTTTCCAAAATGAGAAACGCCTTGAATGATTCCCATAAATTTTTGATTAAAATTATTTTCAAAAGGCATGATTACATCTTTTTTAAATAGTTTGGAATTAAAATCTTCAAAAAGTTGGTTTGAAGTTGTATTTTGTAATTGATTTATTCGGACTAAAATAGAGTCATAAACATGCGTCAAGATTTGTTGCTTATCAAAGTCTTTATACATTATTTTTTTTAATGATGAAGCCTTTGGTAAATCATCAAAATTAGTTTGATTGATATTTATACCAAATCCAACGATTGAAAGTATTGAATTGTCAGATTTGATGCTATTTTCGATTAAAATTCCACCAATTTTTTTGTCATCTGACATAATGTCGTTTGGCCATTTTATACTTATTTTCGGAATTTTAAAATGTTCTAAACCATCACAAATTGCTAGTGCAATTGCAAAATTTAGATCAAAAATTTCTAGATTATCATTGAGAACATCTTTTATTAAAATACTAACAATTAGGTTTTTACCAGATTCCGAGACCCACTTTGCCCCCATTTGCCCCCTGCCATGAGTCTGGTTTTCGGCAGTAACAACAGTATAGTTTTCGAGCGTTTGAACGTTTGATAACCCCTTTAGAAAATCATTTGTGGAATCTATGGCATCGAGTTTGATTAATTTCATTCAATTAAAAATTACATTTTTTAGATAATAATTAATTTAACCAAATATTATCTAATGTTTAGTATCAAAAATAAGCACAAAAAGTGGTAACTTTGCAAATTACATAAAATATAATGACAAAAAAAATAAACAATGATGATTTGCTAGCCAACATCATCAAAGGAATAGAAGAAGTAAAAGGAAACGATATCGATATTTTAGATTTGAGAGAAATTGACAATGCCTCTTGCGATTATTTTGTAATCTGCAATGGAAACTCTAATACACAAGTGAATGCGATTGTAAACTCAATTCAGAAAACAGTTTCAAAATCTATAAAAGACAAGCCTTGGCACATTGAAGGATCTGATAATGCAGAATGGGTTTTGATGGACTATGTGAATATTGTAGTTCATGTTTTTCAAAAACACATTCGCGAATACTACAATATCGAAAGCCTTTGGGGCGATGCAAAAATAACCACAATCGAAAATAACTATTAAAAATAAATGGCAACAGACAAAAAACCAACCAACAATCAAAATAATATTAAAGTAAAAATCAATCCAATTTGGATTTATGTCATTATTCTAGGAATTATTTTTGGTTTAAATTATTTTTACAACAAAGAACTAACTAAAGGTCCTAAAGAAATATCATCATCTGCGTTCAACACCTACTTACAAAAAGGTCAGATTGAAAAAGTAGTTGTATATGAGAAAGTTTTGGCTGAAATTTATTTGAATTCCGCTGCATTTCAAGAAAAAGAGCATTCAAAATTACCTCGATTTGATTCTGAAAAAAAACCATTGAAAACACCACAATACACCATTCAAATTGGTAATGAGGAAGTTTTTCAAAATAAAATCGAAAAGGCACAAGCCGAAGGAAAATTAAAAGATTTTAGTTTTGCACCAAAAAACGAAGTGGTTGATTATTTAATTGGTGCTTTACCGTTTATACTAATCATTGGAGTTTGGATTTTAATTATGCGAAAAATGTCATCTGGAGGTGGCGGTGGACCAGGTCAAATTTTTAGTATCGGAAAATCAAAAGCCAAACTTTTTGACGAAAAAAATCAAGTGAGTACAACATTCAAAGATGTCGCAGGTCTTGAAGGTGCTAAAGAAGAAATTCAAGAAATAGTAGAATTTCTAAAAAACCCAGATAAATATACCAATCTTGGTGGAAAAATTCCTAAAGGAGCCTTATTAGTTGGTCCTCCAGGAACCGGAAAAACATTGCTAGCAAAAGCAGTCGCAGGCGAAGCAAAAGTTCCATTTTTCTCCTTGTCAGGTTCAGATTTTGTTGAAATGTTTGTGGGTGTAGGTGCTTCAAGAGTTCGTGATTTATTCAAACAAGCAAAAGACAGGTCACCATCGATTATTTTTATAGACGAAATTGATGCTGTGGGTCGTGCTCGTGGAAAAAACAGCATGTCTGGCGGAAACGATGAAAGAGAAAATACACTAAATCAATTACTTACTGAAATGGATGGTTTTGGAACCAATTCAAACGTAATTGTTTTGGCAGCCACAAACAGAGCCGATGTTTTAGATAAAGCTCTCATGCGTGCAGGAAGATTCGACAGACAAATTTTTGTAGATTTACCAGACATTCGAGAACGAAAAGAAATATTTGAAGTACATCTTGCACCACTCAAAAAAGTCGAAGGTTTAGATACAGACTTTTTAGCCAAACAAACACCCGGTTTCTCTGGTGCTGATATTGCTAATGTTTGTAATGAAGCCGCTTTAATTGCTGCAAGACATGACAAAACTGCAGTTGATAAACAAGATTTCTTAGATGCAGTTGACCGAATTGTAGGTGGATTAGAAAAGAAAAATAAAATTGTTACGCCAAGCGAAAAGAAAGCCATTGCGATTCACGAAGCAGGTCATGCCACTGTAAGTTGGATGTTAGAACACGCTGCGCCATTAATCAAAGTAACAATAGTTCCTCGTGGACAAAGTCTTGGTGCTGCTTGGTATTTGCCCGAAGAAAGACTCATTGTTCGCCCAGATCAAATGCTTGACGAAATGTGTGCTACTATGGGTGGACGTGCCGCAGAAAAAGTTGTTTTTGACAGAATCTCTACTGGTGCCTTGAGCGATTTAGAAAAAGTGACCAAACAAGCACGTGCTATGGTAACTGTTTATGGACTGAATGACAAAATTGGAAATGTTACGTATTATGACTCTTCGGGTCAAAGTGAATATAATTTTTCAAAACCTTATTCTGAAGAAACGGCTATGATTATTGACCAAGAAATTTCTTCATTAATTGAAAGTCAATATCAAAGAGCCATTCAAATTTTGAATGACAACCGAGAAAAATTAGAAAGACTTGCCGATATTTTAATCGAAAAAGAAGTTATTTTTAGAGACGATCTAGAGCTTATATTTGGCAAAAGAGAATTCGACCAAAATTTACAAGAAGAGACTTCGTTGTAATATTTTTAAACTTACAAAATACAAATCCCAAAAGAAAATTTTCTTTTGGGATTTTTTTATTTTAAGCAATAAATTGAAAAAAAACAAGTTTATATTTATGTAAACAATTTTTATCCATAACTTGGTAAAATAAACTCAAATTCAATTTCAAAATAAACTATTAATTCCTAAACCCCTAAAATGAGTACAGAAATCAAAAACACGCTCTTCCGTTTTGTTACGATGCGAGCACCAAAATTACTTGAAAAAGAAATAATAAAAAAAACTTTTGTTCAATACCCAGAATTAAAAGAGGGTTCTAAACATTTGAGTTTGTTTTTGCAAGCAATAAAAAAACCAACTGAAGGAAAAACCAAGAAAGAAATACTCATCAGCGTAGCAAATGATTTTGAAACAATATCTCTAAAAACACGCGAAGATATTTTTGAGAAAAGTTTGTTCAGCAAAGAGTTTTTTAATTTTGCTGTTTGGCTAACTTCAAATCGTACTTCTTTTAGTATTCAAGAACTAGAAATAGAAATTAACAAAATTGAAACTACGTTTTTAACTACTATTTTAGCTAATAGCATCAAATCAAACTCAGATTTTGGAATAGCGAATGAAAAATTAATCTCTCTTTGGGACAACCTTTTTTATCAAATTATAACTTTTAAATCAGGCTATGTTCGTGAGGCAGTATTATCTGCTCTTGTTGCCTATTATTTCCTTTCGAATTATACAGCAGTTAAAGGAAATTTGGAACAAGTAACGAAACTTGCATCTGCTAGAGTTATTATTCCTAAAATACTTTTGGATAATGAAGAAACAATTGTAAAAAACAATAGTGAGGGTAGTGCTAAAACAACAACATTTGTAAATACAAAAACGTTGGATAAAGAAATGGATTTGATTTTAAACAAGCAAAAAATCGAATTACTTCAAAACTCGGTTAAAGAACTTAATAAAGTTCAGACCATGTACAACAAGCAAAATCAAAAAGCACTCGAACTTGCTAGCAAAAATTATCAGAAAAAAATTGATGCCATAACATCAAAAGCAACAATAGTCGAAAGAGTTGTTGTAGATCCAATTACCAATGAAAAAACTGTTGTAAGAGAATATGAAAATTTAAAAATTCCTTCCTTTGAATTTGTCAAAAAACTAGAATTAAATAAAAACTTTCTGAAAGACAAAGTTTCTAAAGAGACATTAAATTTAATTGAAAATCTTAGTGAATCTAATAATTTTGATACCTTCAAAGAAATTCTCAATCATTTGGATCAAGAAGTTAATAATGCAACTCAATTAATTTTTGAAAACACTAATCTAAATGAAAATCTAATCTCAAATAAAGGAGTACTAATTCCTGTATCAAATAGATCTAATGATTCACAAAATTCTTTTACTATAGGTGGAGAAGGATTTGGTTCTTGGTTTGTAAAACCTTTAAATCTTATCTTTGGTGATGATTTTCAAGATGTTAATATTGTTGCTGCAAATTATAAAGCAACATTTGAAGATAATTCATTTGTAGAAGGAACAACTTTTGAAGGATTAGTATCTAACTCAAATTTATCCGTAAAAATTTTTAATACTGGTCTTGATACTTCTAACTATGATATATTCCATTTAACTGGTTATTTTGAATTGAGCAATGGAAACAGAATAAACATAATTGGAGACGCAATTATATCAAGAAGAAGAAGAATATTTTCTTCAAATATTATAAAAATCAACGGCAACGGAACCTATAAACTAGAGATTAAAGGAAACGATAACAATTCTGGAAGTTTATTAGAATATATTCCCTCTGGTTTTGGGATCAAACGATTGGGCATTGCAGATTATAGAAAAGTTGAGCAAGAAATTTGTTGCTATGTTCCTGGCGAAGTTTCTCACATTGAAAACGTGATGGCGAGCGAGTATAAAGAACGATCCACTAGAATGCTACGTAGATCAGAAAATACTACAACAAGCAGCACCGAAAAAGAAACCGAAAAATTAACCGATACCACTTCTGCAGATCGTTTTGAAATGCAACAAGAAGTAGCGTCAGTTTTAGCAGAAGATACACAAATAGGAATTAATGCCGGTTATCAAAGCCCAATGACAACAGCAGGGCAATTTTCGGCTAATGCCGATTTTGCCAATAATACTTCTTCTGAAGAATCCAACAGCCAAGCCGTAACTCATGCTAAAGATGTTACCGAAAGAGTTTTGGACAGAGTTGTTCTAAAAGTAAAAGAAGAACGCGTTTCGAAAGTCATTGAAGAATTCGAAGAAAACAACAAACACGGTTTTGATAATCGTAGCAGTAAAGACCATGTTTCTGGTGTATATCGCTGGGTCGATAAAATATACCGCAATCAAGTCCTGAATTATGGCAAACGATTGATCTATGAATTTATGATTCCTGAACCTGCTTCGTTTCATACTGCGGCCATAAACGAAAGCAAAAAAAATACCGATGTAGAAATTTTAGTAAAACCAATTGATCCGAGAAATGCAAACGCTGATATTGCTTTGAATTTAGATGATACTTTTGAACTCCGTTATAAATATTGGGCAAAAATTTTCAATGCCTCATATCAAGCATGTCCAGATAAAATAGTTTATGTGGGTAAATCCGCAGATTATTCTTCAAGTCTAGCAGGGACTTCATTTTCAAAATCAGATTCTATTCAAATTCCTCAAAATTATATTAGCGAATCTGTAACCATGAATAATTTTGTTGCAACTCCAGGAAATAGTGGAGGATATGGTATTGCTTCAAGTTTAAAAATTGGGAATTCCATTTTAGTGGCTGATCACCAAAAAGCTGACCTTAAAGGTTTTCAGGGTGCTGTACCTTTTACAATTGCTGGGACTAATTGTCACGTAGTTGTAGTAAACATTAGTGTAGAATGTTTTTTATCTGAAGAAACAAAACAACAATGGCAAATTGACACCTTCAATGTAATAATCAAAGCATATGAAACGAAACTTTCAGAATACAATTCCAAAGTGGCTCAAGCCAAAGCCATGCAATCCGAAAAAGTGAGAACCAACCCCATGTTCTATCGCCAAATAGAAAACATGGTATTGCGCAAAAACTGTATCGAATACTTGGCAAGTCATGAAGCCTTGGGTGCAAAATCCATGTTGAGTGATGCAACAGATGTTCAAAAAATGCAAGTGCTCTACAATGACCCTGCACTAGAAATCTATGCTTCTAAAGTAAAATTCTTTGAGCAAGCCTTTGAGTGGGGTTTAATGAGTTACAATTTCTATCCGTTTTACTGGGCAAACAAAACCAACTGGGCAAGTTTGTACAACATCAACGAAACAGATGATGCTGTTTTCCGTGCCTTTTTACAATCGGGTATGGCGAGAGTCATCGTAACCGTTCGTCCGGGGTTTGAAGAAGCCGTAAACTGGTACATGAAAACAGGACAAGTTTGGAATGGAGGTCAAGTCACAACCGTGGACGACCCATTGTTTATTTCAATAGTTGATGAACTTCGAACAACCACTGGCAAAGTAGAAGAAACTTGGGAATCTCGTGTGCCAACATCGCTAACAGTGATACAAGCGGGCAGCCTTGGTCTAGAAGTTACACAAGCATTACCTTGTGATGAAGATTGCAAAGATTATAAACTTTTTGATAGTGATGGAAACCCAGTTTTAGATACAAGTGGTAACCCAAAATCAACCAATCCGTTTGTGAAAAGCGATGTAACCTTGCATGGAGTTGGGCAAGAACCAATAAAAGCCATTCCTTCAAATACAACTCCAACAACTGGAACAAAATAATTTGCTACTGGTACAATCCTATAATCCTGCTCGCATGGAGCAGGATTATTATAAAACAAAACTATGGATTCAATAAACGGAATACCACTAATTTGGGATAGTGAAGGCGACAAAAATTTGTTTGGGAAATTGTTCAATCAAGGAGTTATTTCACCGAGTTTGCCAAGCAACAATAAATTTCCTCAATTTCCAGTAAACAATGATTTCACGAATTTATCTCCAAAAGATATTGGAAACAAATACTATGGCAATAATCCAGTATATGATAGTAAAGGAGTTAGAGTATACGCTGACGAAGATATACCACCAAACACAATACAATTAAAAGAAGTAAAAGTTTATGATAACGATTTTTATAAAGAATTCAAAGATTTTTCATTTACTCTTTTTGTGTCTAAAGATGGAGCAAGATTGCTCACTCAACATAAAGAATGTGTAGTTTCTAGCGACGAAATTGCATTATTTCTTGAAATTAATGACGTAAATAATTTTACAGGCAGTGTCATGGAAGCAAAAGTGGGTTCAAAAGTGAATCAATCAAAATTACCCATTGCCCAAATGCTCATTTTTATGCGAGATAACAAAGTAAATTTAGAAGATAGCGAAATTTTTAAACTCATAAACGGAGCTTTCAGTTCTAGAAACAGTCTTTTACATTGGTTATACAGTGCAGTTATTAGACTAGCAACTGGAATAACAACTTTTGTATTTGATAGCCTCGATGCAATTAATCATGGTATCATAAGTATTTTTGATGCGTTACTCATCGATGAAAAACATTGGAACACAGAAGTCAAAGAGTACAGCAACTTTTTTATACCAACACAATTACTCGAATTACTCAAAATTAACAACAATGATAGTAAAGTAGCCGAAGCATTATTGTTGCCTATTACTTTGCAAATAACTGCTATTGAAAGTGGTTTTACCAGTAGTATGAAATTAGTGCAACCTCTTTTGCCAGTTGCAATTTACAATAAACTTGACCAAAATTTGAAATTAAAATTCAAAGAAATTGATATCTTCTTGGAACATATAAAAGAGGATCGTTTTATAGAATTTGTGAAAACAGCTGCCGAAGTCGCAAATGCCTATTTGTGTGGTTTTTTAAATAGTATTGTAGAGTTTTTTAAAGGTATTTTTGAAATCATTGGCATTGTGCTAAATATGATAAAACCATTTGTACTTGCAAAAGTAAATCCTCTGTATTATGCTAGTTTACTAGTAGAAATTTTTGAAAACATTATTGGCATTATTGTAGAGTTTGATATGAAAAAATTCATAATCAACTCCTTTCTGTATCCACTTGAACTTTTATCAAAAACCATTAACTTTGTTAAAAATATAAATTTTGACATAACAGCCATAAAAATAAACCTTAGCAAAATAGGTTATATTAGCGGTTATATTGTAGGATTGGTAGTGGCTATCATAGTCGATGCCTTACTCACAGGCGGGGTTAAAGCCGTTGAAGATATTATCAAAGCATTGCAAACATTCTTAACCAAGCCTGGCACAGTTCTCAAAGATTTGATACAAACCACTGGACGCAAAACTGTTGCAGTTATTGAAACCGTGATAGATTTTATTGCAACCATAGCAAGAAAACTCAAAAACGGCGCAGTAAAACTTTTTAAGGATTTTAAAGGGTTTATTGATGATGTGTTTAAATGGTTGGAAGAGTTATTTGGAGTGAGTAAAATAAAAAAAATTGGTAAATACAATATCAAAAGTTTCTTGGAATCTGAAGCTTTAACAACTGAAAAGTTATTAGAATGGGAAATAAAAATTAAAATAACTTCCTTTAATAAATGTAGATTTAGAGTGGCTAACAACAATAAAAAAGTTTTAAAATACATGGACCAAGAAAGTTCTTTAGCTTTTTTTGATGCTAATGAAATACCCCCTATAATTTGGTACAGAGAAGGAACTACAGAATATGTCGTTTCTCATGAATATTACCATTTGGAAGAGTATATTAAAATTGGTAAAAAAGAGTTTTTAAAAGGAACTAACGGAACTTTAGAAGAGTTTTTGGTAAATGATTTATTAAGAGAAAAATATGTTTATCATAAATTATTAAAGAACTCAGACAGGTTTTCAATTTCAGAATTAAAGCACGCTAAGGAATATTATATTACAAAATTAAGGGAGTTGGTTAATAAAGGTTTTGATTTAAAACCAGAGTATATTGTGAAATAAAAATAGAAATATTATGATGAATGATCAAGAAATAATTAACAAAGCAACTAAAGCTTTAAAAGAATTAAAACTTTATAATGGAATGTATACCAACATATCAGTATTAAAAGAAATCAATGACATATTATTAGATATAGAACCCGAATTAAAGGACAGATATAGTGTGATGTTTTCATACAAATTACCAGATGGGAGACGAGCTCATAATTCTGTTGAGGTTGACCGTAAAACAGATAAGTTGCTCTACATTATTACTCGAAATAATATGTATGAAGTTCCAGAAGAATTACAATAATTTAAATTATTATTTTTCGTCAAGAATACAAATTTTAATCTCGAATACATTAAAATAAACCTTAGCAAAATAGGTTATATTGGCGGTTATATAATAGGATTGGTAGTTGCAATAATCATAGATGCTTTGCTCACAGGCGGAGTCAAAGCGGCGCAGGACATTATAAAAGCATTACAAACTTTCCTAACCAAACCTGGCACGGTTCTCAAAGATCTATTGCGAACCGCTGGACGCAAAACCATTGCAGTTGTAGAAACCGTAATAGATTTTATTGCAACAATGGCACGCAAACTTAAAAACGGCGCAGTAAAACTTTTTGAAGATTTTAAAGGGTTTATTGATGATGTGTTTAAATGGTTGGAGGAAGTATTTGGAATCACTAGAAAAACAGACTGGTTATCATCTGGAATTTTTAAATTTGGTAATGATGGCAAAACTTTTAGAAATTTCTTGAATTTAAGGGAAAGAGCAGATGATGGGTGGTATAATATTTTATGCCACGGTGAACCTGAAAGAATTATTATTGATGGGAGAAAATTGAAACCTGAAGATTTTGCCAAAAAACTTTTGGATGAAGGATATGAAAAAGGCAAACCAATACGGTTAATCGCATGTGAAACTGGAGTCAAACCAAATGGTTTTGCAGCAAAATTGGCAAAAATATTAGAAACAAAAATAATTGCGCCTACAGAAAAAATTTCTGTCAATGAATTAGGGGAATTTGTCCATTATAAAAAAGGAGAATTTGTAGAATTTAATAAATAAAAAACATGAAATATTTTGGTTTTATAAAAGAACATGATGATTCCGAATTCGCAACTAGCATAAAAGATTTAATAATTGAAGGGAATGAAGAAAATTCAAATAGATTGGAAGTCTTAGACTTTTTGAGAAGAGGAGAATTATGCGTAGCATGGATGGGATGTGTAGAAAATGCAAACGATCCTAATTTTAGAAAAGATAATTATGATGATGATGATTTCATTGCTTACTCTGCAATAGATACTGATGGTAAATGGTATTGGCCAGAATATATTATAACTTATCTAGAAAAATACCCAACTATGAAAATAGATGATAAATTCGTGGATTATGTTATTAAAAACAAGAAAAAAGAAATTAAATTATCACAAGATGAGATTTCAAAATTAGAGAAAGAGTATTTAAAAAAAACAGGTTCTTAAAAAAGAATAAAAATTAAGCTACTTCCAGGTAGTTTTTTTAACTAAACCTGGCACAGTTCTCAAAGATCTATTACAAACCGCTGGACGCAAAACTGTTGCAGTTATAGAAACCGTGATAGATTTTATTGCAACCATGGCAAGAAAACTCAAAAACGGCGTAGTAAAACTTTTTGAGGATTTTAAACAATTTATAGACGATGCGTTTAAGTGGTTGGAGGAGTTGTTTGGAGTTGGGAAAATAAAAAAAATTGGTAAATACAATATCAAAAGTTTCTTGGAATCAGAAGCATTAACCTCTGAAAAGCTGATTGAATGGGAAACGAAAATTAAAATATTCTCTAAAAGCAGATGTAGATTTAGTGTGGCGACAAATAACAAATCCATTCTAAAATACATGGATGAGGTTGATTCATTAGCATTTTTTGATGCTGGTAAAATTCCTCCTATAATTTGGTATAGAGAAGGAGCCACAGAATTTGTTGGACAATTTATTTTGGAATTATAATACTAATTTTATCTTTTTCTTAAATAACATACATTAATTTTTTTTACAAAAAAACCCTATCCGAGTTGGATAGGGTTAAAGAAAGGCGACGACCTACTCTCCCACAAGTTGCAGTACCATTGGCGCAGGCGGGCTTAACTACTCTGTTCGGGATGGGAAGAGGTG
>JANPDC010000203.1:0-4605 GCA_031431275.1 Bacteroidota bacterium | reverse complement strand
GTCTTAAATCAATACATTTAGTTAACCAAATCCCCAACTGACGCCAAGCCACGAGACTTAGTCAGACAGTTGACCCGAAAATCGTAAAAAAATAGATTAAATTAGAAATGAATACAACAATAAGAAAATATATCAAAACAGATAAAGATATATGCATAGAATCTTTCAAAAGTAATGTACCAAATTATTTTGCAGAAGAAGAAATAAAAGATTTTGAGAACTTTCTAATGAGAATCGAAAAAGAAGATAATAAAACACATTTTTATGTTATAGTTTATGACGAAAAAATTATTGGTTGTGGTGGATTTGGAGACAAAGATAACAATGAAATAATTTCATTGGCTTGGGGATTTATTCACAAAGAATATCATAAAAAAGGGTTTGGTAAAAAACTATTATTATACAGAATTGAAGAAATTAAAAAGCTTATGCCTGGAATTCCAATAATTATTGATACAACTCAATATTCTTATGAATTTTTTGAAAAGTATGGATTTTTTACAACTAAAATAACTAATGATTACTATACAATTGGAATGCATCGATATGATATGAAATATAGAATTTAAACAAAAAAAAGAATAATTAGTGGAGTCAAGAATCGGAAAATAGAAAAACCTTCTTTTAAAAAAAATAATTAAAAAAAACAACTGATCTGCTAACAAAGAACCATACTAAAAACCAAATAAAAGTTGATTTATTTTCACTATTTTTGATTTAGGAAAAGTACATCAGTTTTAATTCGATATATTTGGCTAACCAAATCCTCAACTGACGCCAAACCACGAGACCTTGTGTGACAGTTTAAAACGAAATAAATAATGAGAAAATTTACAAATTTAGAATGGTTTAACTTACTTTTTATAATGGTTAATTTTTGTGCATTTTCACAACAAAAAAGAGAAATAAAAATAAAAAATTATGTTGTAATTAATTATAAACCAGATGGTGAACATTATTTTTTTGAAAATGCAAAGCCGACAACTTTAAACTATGAAGAAATTGTATTAATAGAAAAAATTATAAAACCTACTATTAATATTAATCTTAAGAAACATAAATATTACAGACAATATGTAGCAGTAAATAACTCGATAGGTGAGAAATTAGTTTGGGTTAATTTTTTCACTTTTGATTATCTAGACTTAAACTGGAACAAAACCATTATAAGAGTTGCTGATGGTGGAAATACCGTTTTTCAATTAAAGGTAAATCTTATGAAAAAAAAATGTTTTTATTACAGCCAAGGTAAAGAAGGATAAAAACCGTCACACAACAAAGAACCATACTAAAAATCAAATAAAAATTGATTTATTTTCATTATTTTTGATTTAGGGAAAATAAATTACTTTTAAATCGATACATTTGACTAACCAAATTCCCAACTGACGACAAGCCACGAGACGTTGTGTGCTAGCTTCCGTGAAAACTTACAAAAAATTAAAATATATTTATCAAAAATAATCACAGACAAAAAAATGAAAAAAACAAAAAATTTTTTACTAATACTTGCATTAACTACATTATCAGTTGCCTCTAAAGCACAAATTATTTATACATCAAATTATAACACAGTTTCTTCTACGATAATTTTAGATGATGGAACTAAAATAAATGGAAAAATTGACTATCCATTAAATGCATTAGAAAATAAAGTTAAGTTAATAAATGATAATAATGAAACTTTAAAAATAGATAAAGAAACAATTAGTAAAATAATTTGCTCGACATCAACTGGACCAATTGAATATGAAAACATGGAAATTTACAAAGGACAAATAGGTTCAAAAATTCATAAACGAAGAATAATTTTAGGAACTTCTATGAAGGGTAAAGTCACGTTGTATTTCGCAAACCGGAGTGTTCGTGAATTTACAGGAACTAATAGTTCAAGTACAGTATCAGAAATTTATTATTATGTCAAAAGAGAGAACGAACCAGCAGCGTCTTTAATTCATCTTGAAATGAATATAAAATCAATTGGTAAAAATTCAATTTTCAGACAATATGGCAAAAAATATTTTTCTGATGATTCAGAAATTGCTTATAAAATTGATAAAAAAGAATTTACGTACGAAAACTTATTTGAAGTAATTGCGTTATATAATTCAAAATATAAGTAAAAACCAGCCGACAACAGCGGTTTGGCGCAATTGGGGTTTTAGGCAAACTATAAAGTTGGTTTTGTACTTGCAAGTCTGGTCTTAAATCGATACATTTAACTAAACAAATCCCCAACTGACGCCAAGCCACGAGACGTTGTGCGTCAGTTTCGAGCGACAGAAAACTGAAAAGAAACATTAAAAATGGAAGAAAAAATTGATTACCATTTTACAAACTTTTGTATTGAGGAATTTAGAGGGAAAAATTTAGAAAGATTAATAGTTTGTGAAGATGCAAAAACTAAAAGTGCAGTTTTTGTATATGTAAAAGGACAGGAAACTAAATGGCATAAATATTTTTTAGATGCTGGAATTGGTTTTTGGGAAAATACTGAAGAAGACGAATATGAAGATTTAGAAGATGAAGATGATGAATTTTTCACATTTAAAAATTACTCAGAAATATTCCAAATTGAAAACAAAATAATTGATAAAATTTTTTGTGAACCAATATCAAAAAATTGTCAAATAATTATTTCATTTTTAAGCGGTGAAAGAGTGATATTGAGATGTAAAGATTCTGATCTTTTTGATAGCGAATGTGAAATAGTCAATCGTAAAGTTGAATTATGAAAAAAATATTTTTTTTAGTAATTATAAATTGTCTTCTTTCTTGTTCTGAAAAAAAAACAGAAAAGAATAAAGAATTAATTTATTTTGAATCTGAATTTATTGCAGAGTTAGGAGAAGAAAATTATGACAAATTCAAAGCGGAACTGAATCCAAAAATTAAAGCAGAATATTCAGGTAAAGTTATTGAAATATCAAAAGTTATTGAGGCAAATGCTTGTGGAGAATATGATGGAAATATTGAAATCAAAAAAGATAGTTTAATCTTAATCTATAAATTAATTTCTGAAGAAGTTTGTACCTCTACTGCTGTTGTGAGAGTAAAATACAAAATCAGAAACGAAAAAGAATTGAAATATAAGATTGGTATAAGATATGAGTGAAAAAAACGAACGCACAACAGTGGTTTTGCACAATTGGGGTTTTAGGCTTAATTTAAAGTTGGTTTTGTACTTGGAAGTTTGGTCTTAAATTGATACATTTGGCTAACCAAATCCCCAACTAACGCTAAGCCACGAGACGTTGTGCAACATTAAAAAAAACCTCAAAAACAAACAACTAAAGAAGAAATTGAAAAAGAAAATACTAATTATTATCACATTTTTTGCTTGCCTAAATATTTATTCGCAAAAAACTTATGTTTTTTTTGGTTCGTTTAATCGTGACAAAACAACCGAAGGAATTTATGTTTATCAATTGGACACAATTAGCGGAAAATTATCAAAAGTAACTACTGCAAAAGATTTTCTAAATCCATCGTTTTTAACTTTGTCGCCAAACGGAAAATATTTATTTGCGTGTACAGAAAGTAAAACTAAAAATGCTGGAAGCGTAAGTAGTTTTGAATTTAATCCCGAAAATAAAACGCTAAATTTTATAAATAGTCAGAAAAGTGGTGGCGAAAATCCAGTTTTTGTTACGGTTCACAAAAATGGAAAATGGTTAATTAACGGAAATTATACCGAAGGAAGTGTTTCAGTTTATCCAATTTCTGAAAACGGAAATGTAAATCCAATTGCTCAAAACTTCCAATTTTCTGAAGGAAGCATAAATAAAGAAAGACAAGATCGTTCGCATATTCATTCGACAGTTTTTTCGCCAAACTTTGATTATGTTTTTTTACCAGATTTAGGCGCTGATAAAATCAGATGTTACAAATTTGAAAACGAAAAAAGTCAACCTTTGCTAGTTGCTGAAAAACCATTCACGAAAACAACTTTGGGAAGCGGTCCAAGACATTTTACATTTCATCCAAACGGAAAATTTGCATATTGTATTGAAGAATTAAGCGGAACTGTAAATGCGTATAAATATGAAAATGGAAAATTAGATAGTATTCAAAGAATAAATACACATTCCAAAAAATACAAGGAAGATTTTGAAAGTTCTGACATTCACATTTCGCCCGATGGAAAATATTTGTATGCATCTAATCGTGGAGAAGAAAATAATATTGCAATATTTGCAATTCAAAATAACGGAAAACTAAAATCAATTGGTTATCAATCAACTTTAGGCGAACATCCAAGAATTTTTGCGATTGACGAAACAGGAAAATTTCTAATCGCAACAAACGCAATTAGTGGAAATGTATTTGTCTTTAAACGGAATATTAAAACTGGATTACTGAAAAAAGTTGGAGAAGAACTGAAAATAAAAAGCGTATCTTGTGTGCAGATTAGAAAATATTAAAAATATAAAAGTAAAATTCAATTGACGTAAAAATACGGCAGTTAACAAAGAACTGTGCTCAAAACCAAATAAAATATCATTTATTTTCCTAGTTTTGTGTGGGAAAAAAAATTTAGTCTTGCGAGGGGAAAGTAAATTATTTTTACTTTCTCTTCAAAAGAAAATTTCAAGTTGTTTTTGG
>JANPDC010000202.1:0-5231 GCA_031431275.1 Bacteroidota bacterium | reverse complement strand
TATCGAAACGTTTTACAACACAAACAGGAGACACAAACAACAAGATAATTTAAAAATAATAGAGTATCAAAAACAAATTAATAACAATTTAAAAATTGTAGCATAAGGGCGATGAAATTTTTTCCACTTTTTTCTAGGAATTCCAAGTTGTTTGTGTCTCCTGTTTGTGTTGTAAAACGTTTCGATATATTCAAAAATTGAAAAAGTTACTTTTTGTGTCTCTGTTTACGAAAATTATTTTTTTGATACGTTACTATTTTTATTGTCGAAATTTGAAACATCATTATTCAATTTTTCCACATTTAACTTAATTTTATCTAACACATTTTTTATTTTTTTATATGTCATAACATTTCGTTTGTCAACTGGGTAAACTTCTAAAGTTTTATTAATTATCTCTTCATTCAAAATATATTCTTTCAATAATATTTTGCTTGTATAAGAATTTAAATCTTTTACATTGATGTCTTTTACATTATTAAATAATTTTCTACAATTATTTTTAAAAACAAATGACTCGACATTTTCTTCGTTTAATTTATTCATTTCTAAATTTATACTATTTTCACAAGTTTTTACTTCACCATCTTCACATGTTTGGCAAGGAGAATAAAATAATGTATTAGTTAAAATCCATTTTTTATTTTTGAATTGTACAAATAAATCAATTGATGAAACAGATGAAGAATAGTGGATATTTATAAATTCACTTTTAAATTTAACTAAAGAAATTTTTTCATAAGCCGTAATTTCAGGTATTTCAAAAGAGCTACTAGATTTATTCATCTTAATATTTACTGTGTAATTTTCTTTATCTAATTCAACAGAATCTTTATTTCCGTTTTTGTCCAAATCATAACTGAATTTTTGACAAAAACTGGTTACACTGAATAAAATCAGTATTACATAATATAATTTATTCTTTAATTTTATCATAATTTATACAATCAGCTTTAATATTAAAAACTTTATCTCTTAAACTTTCGTAATAAGTCTTACGATTTGCTTTACCGTTACCACCACCATTAACAAATTTTGAAATTATATCAACATATTTATCTCCATAATCTGCAACCTCATTTAAATTTTTACCTAAAATATCTTTATACAATAGCTTCATTTTAGGTTTACCATATTGAATTTTCTTATAAACATTCCAAAACCAGCCTGCCGAATCAATAGCTAATTCAATTTTACTTGCTACTAATGAAGCTGAATCTACCTTATATATTTTAGTTTTTTTAACTTTTTTCTTTGTTGTAGCATCTAACTCATAGTAATCAAAAGTTTCTTCATAGGTTTCTCCTCTGTTAAGTAAAACATCAATTGTTTTATTACCAACCAAGGCTGGCGTATTTGTTATTATATAATTAAAATATGATACATATGCACTTCTCCATGTTAATTGCATCAAACCTCTTCCTTTATATCTCGGTCCATCGCCAGCATCCGTATTTCCATTTGATTTCGCATCATCGTGCTTGTCAGGATTTAAATATTCACCATCTGAATATTCTAAAGGTGTTTTAAATCTATCGGCTTCCCAATATGTTTGAGCAAAAAAATGAATTTTTCTAACACATGTATTTATTTGATGTTTTTTACAAACCTTATTATATTCTTCCGTGAGTCTTTCATATGTTTTTTCTGTTTCAGGCAGTGTACAATTACTTGATGTGAAAATACTTGTTGAATTATTTTTTTCAGAAACTCTCATCTCTTTAATTATTTTTTTGAATTCTTCAACAGTCATATCCCTATCACAATAACAAGGTGCCCCAGAAATTTCTAATCTTTTACCATCAGTGTTTAAATACTCAATATTTTCTTTTTGATTAGGCAAAAAACTCGAAAAAGTTACTTTCTGCGTATCTGTAATAGTCCCTTTTAAGTATAAAAAAGCATTTTTATCTTTTCGTTTGGCAAATTTTTCGATTAGTTTTTTTACATCTTCTTTGCTCTCAAAGCTGTGATTCAAGCTCATGGAATGCATGACTTCGTGTGCTGTAGTTGCGTTTGGGTCATAGTTTTGAAACAACAAAGTTTTTTTGCCCAGTTTCTGAATAGTCACATGGAAGCATTAGGGCTATGAAATTTTGTCCATTTTTTCTAGGAATTGCAATACTTACTAGAGGTTAAATTTTGAACTTTATTAATGTTATTTAAGGCTAAATTGTTTTTTCTTTGATAAATAGAAAGGAAGTGTTATGCTCTTATCTGAATGTATATCAAAATCTTCAAACTTCATTATACTGTCATTAACTTTTGCTTTTAATGATTTATATATATATATGTCATTACCTAAAATTTTTGGTTTTATGAATGTATCGATTTTAGTCGTTAATTCTTCAAATAAAAAACTATACTTATCATCAACAATAATTTTAAAATCATTTTTGTCTAGCAAGTTATTATTATCAAAATTTAATTTAATATTAATATTTTTAGACTTTGTACTAGTGTTATTGTAACACGATACTGAAAAATCATTAAACTCTTTGATTATTGTGCTTGTGTTTTTTTTATAAATAATCATTTTTACAGTAATTGAATCTGATTTGAAAGGATAATTATCAATTAGTATATATTTAAAATTGCAATCATCTCTCATTGTTTTATCATTTTTACATGAAAGAAAAATGAAAAAAATGATTGAACAACTAAAAAGCTTCAATGTATCCATAAAAAGTTGATTTAAATTCACTTCAATTGGTCGATTTTACAAACTCTACTTTATTTATAAAGTAGCAAATTATTGTATTTCACCTAAAGATGAAGGAAATCTTAAAATTTGAGAATTTTTTAGAATTTTGTTATTAATTTTTATTTGTTTGAGAACGCAACTTTGCATAGATCCTCCCATAGTGTGATGTTTATTATCTATTAAAAGTTCAGACTCCATTCCTGAAATTTTATATATAATCTTATTATCTAAGATTAATTTATAATCATAATTACTACTCATTTTAAACGGGAAAAATGAATCATCCTTTATATAAATAATTAATTGTTTAGTCCCGTCAAGTTCAATATCATCTAAGAGTTTACAAATTACAGTATCATAATTTACTGGCAATTCTGCTTCAAAAAGGCTTCCTTTTTTATACTCTTTAATTTCAATTTTTTTTGGTTTCCAATCATATTTCCAATCGTATATTGCAATAGAACTGTCTGTGTATTCATCACAGTTTTTTTTACAACTTAAAATAGAGAACAATAATAAAAAACTAATAAGCTTCGATATAACCATAAAAAGAAGATTTAAAACATTTAGCAGAAATTGAATTAGGTAAGAATAAAAATTTATATTTTAAATTAGTAGGTAAATTTCCATTTATGTCTTTATAATTATTACCAGAATCATACCCCCAAGTAAAAATTTTGAATGAAACTTCACTAACATCCTCTATTTTTTTGGTTAAAATTCCATTCTTGTCAAAAAACTGTAATCCACCTTCATAAACTATCCAATGTGAATCTGTAAAAATATCTATTAAATTATATCATGATTCATCATCAATCATGCTTGCATCAATCATCATTAAAATGGTTTTGCCCATTTGTATTAATCAATTCAATTGCTTCTCTGTTTTCAATAATATATTTTATTTTATCTCAAATCTATTGCCTTTTTGAAAAATCCCATTAACTATCGCTCCTTTAAATTCACATTCTAAACCTTTTTTTGAGTTGATTATAATTGTGTCATATTTGAAACCATATATTTTATTTAATTTATCATTAATTTTAACTTTTAAAGTGTCTGTCAATTCAAAACCATATTCGTATTTATATTCATAAAATTTTTTGTATTTTCTAATGTTTTCAATTTCTATCGGTTTTTTTAAATTATTTAATTCAATAGATACATTGCCAACTACTTCATTTGAAAATTGTAAATCAAAAAAAAGTTCACTGTTCATGTTTTTGCCTTTTCTACAATCACATATATAATTTTCATCAATTATTTTTTGTTGGTATAAGTTATATATTATATAACTCGACACTAAAACTAATAGTATCAATAAATAAATTTTTTTCTTTATTTGCATGCTATATATCCATAAAAGTTTGTATTGAAATGACTTATCGAGATTTTTTTACTTAAATATCCCTGTTCAGGATTTCTCTCCATTTTTTTTGTTTTTGAATTTAAAATCAATGGATTTTTATCTTTTGGATTAGAACCCCATGAAAATAAATCAAAAATTATCAAATCTTCAAAATATTTTTTAATTCTATAATTTGGCTTAGAAATATTAAGACCCCCTTCATAAACTACCCAATGATAATCCGCAGATTCAAAATCAAAAAGATCTTGTATCAAGTCTGAGTCTATCATCAAAATAACCTTATAACCTTGTTTATAATAACTTTCTAAATCATTCAACTTACTTTCTACATTCATAAGACCTGTAGTTCCATTGATGAAATTTTTAGTGCCATTTTCAATAATATTGTTATAACCTAGTAACTTTTTACATAAATTACTTACAATCCAAGGCCAATTTATTGCTTGCACTTGTTCATCTCCACCTTTGTAATCTGGATTATCAGTATTTCTCGTCCGTGCCATCGTAACATAATCAACTAGCGGCATGCCCCCTGTGTTTACAACAAGGTTTTTTGAATTTATATTTTTTTATTGTATTTTGAAGTTCAATTATTTTAAACGCTTAACAGGTTTTATAAAATATTTTTTACCATCAATTCCTATAGAAATTTTAGGTTTATAAATTACTTTTTTGCTATCTTTGTAAATAATTTTTCCTTTTTCCAAAACTTGTTTGGAATAAATAGTTTCTCTTTTTTGTAAAATCCAGTCATCAAATTCTTTGCTATAAATATAATTTTCATTAATCTCAAAACCTTGCATTCCTGTTTTCCATTGATAAGTTTCAATACATCCTTTTTTATTACATTGGGATATTTGCATTGATTCGAATTCTACTCCGATATTGAAATTATAGATCTTTCCATTACCACAAATAATTTTACACTTGTAATAGGGGCCATCCATTTGATTTGTAACAAATTCATAGTCCATAATATCTTCAATGTTGTCGTTGTCAAAAAGTCCGGTAACTTTTTTTGTTTCTTGACAAAAAAATATTAAAGAAAAGAAATTAAATATAACTGATATTACAATTTTTTTAGTCATCATGCTTTTGAATATCTGACTTATGATTTTTACCCCATTTTGTATCTTTTACTCCACTAGTTTCATATTT
>JANPDC010000201.1:0-30905 GCA_031431275.1 Bacteroidota bacterium | reverse complement strand
TTTTAGATTTAGAAGCGATGGTTCAGTAAACAGACCAGGTTGGGCAGCATCAGTAACATGTGCACCACCACCGACATGTACAAGACCAAGCACATTAACAGCGACAACAATAACACAAACTACTGCGACTCTTGGTTGGACACAACTACCAAATCCAGGTGGAGCAACAACAGCAACTGCATGGGAAATTCTTGTTTTACCGATAGGTTCTCCAATTCCAACAGGAAGTGGAATACCAATTACAACGAATCCTTACACTGTAACTGGATTATCAGCGGGTACTGGTTATGTTTATTATGTTAGAGCAGTTTGTTCACCAACTGATAATAGTTTATGGTCTGCTGGATTTAATTTTTATACAAAACCATCAAATGACGAATGCGTTAATGCTATTACTGTTCCAGTAAATTCAGATTTAAACTGTGGATTTACTATACCAGTTGTATTAGCTGGGACAACTTTATCAACCAACCCAAATATTTGTTTACCTACTGCAACTGGGGATTTATGGTATCAGTTTACCGCAACCGCAACTACACATATAATCACATTTAATAATGGATTGTTTTCTACTTTTAACTTTGCATTGTATTCTGGTACTTGTGGGACACTAACACAAACTTTTTGTTTTACCAATACAAATGGTACTGCAAGCGGATTGACAATTGGTGCAAATTACTTTATAAGAGTTTTTACTACTGCGGCATCTTCATTAGTTCCTTATACGCTTTGTATAAATACTATACCTTGTGCGGAAGCGATTTCTTTTTGTTCTTCAACACCTTTGACCTATCCTAATGCAACAAATACAACAGGATTAGGTCAGATAGGTTGCCTTTTTAGTTCTCCAAATCCAGCTTTTTTCTTTTTGAAAGTTGATCAACCAGGGCCATTATGTTATAGAATTTCTCAAAGCACAATTTCAGGCAGTACAACAACGGGTTTACTAGATGTAGATTATGTTGCATGGGGTCCATTTCCTGATAATGTTACAGCATGTGCAGCGGTACCTTTACTTCCTTTACCAGGGATTACACCTGCACCACAAACATGTCCAGCAGTGCCTCATGCTTGTAGTTATTCAGGTCAGGCGATCGAAGCATTATACATTCCAAATGCTTTGTTATGTCAAGTATACGTTGTTATGATAACTAATTTCTCAAATCAGCCTGGATTTGTAACATTTACTCAGACTAATAATACACCTGGTAACGGAACAACTGCATGTTACCCATACAACACATTTAATTATTCTGCACCTTCTTATTGTCAAAATGCAACCGTAAATCCAACTCCAATTTTTGTAGCAGGAGCAACAACAAATGGAACTTTTACTTCAACTACAGGATTGTCAATAAATGCTTCAACAGGTCAGATTAATCTAGCTTTAAGTACTCCAGGGACTTATACAATAACTAATACTATCGGAAACCTTGTTGGTGGAATTTGTCCAACTCTTCCAACAGTGACAACAGTTAGAACAGTTACAATAACTGCACCACCTGCTGCAACAATTACTTATCCAATGGCTCCATATTGTAAAGGAATAACATCAATAAAATTACCTACAACAACAGGAACTTCTGGTGGTACTTTCAGTGCAACTCCTTCGGGGTTAAATATAAATACTATTTCAGGAGGAATAACACCAGTGGGAAGTTCTGCAGGGATATACACAATAACATATACTATTCCTGCTTCTGGGGGATGTCCTGTATTTACAACAACAACAAGTATGGAAATTCTTCCAAGTATTATACCTACTTTTAACCCTATTACCTCAGTAATATGTTCTGGATCAGTTAGTCCATTACCATTAGTTTCTACAAATGCAACACCAATTGCAGGGACTTGGACGCCTGTTTATAATCCAACAACTACAACAACCTACACTTTTGTACCTAATGCAACAACTGCCTGTCTAGCATCTAATATAGTTACATTAACAGTTACAGTAACTCCAAATGTTATTCCAACATTTCCAGTTATAGCACCTTTTTGTTCTGGTACAACGGCTCCCGTTTTACCTACATCATCCACAAATATTCCACCAATAGTTGGAACATGGGCACCTTCGGTTGTAAGCAACACTACTTCGGGTAGTTATGTTTTTACACCAAATGCAACTGTAGGAGTTTGTGCAGTCCCAAAAACAATATCAGTTGTTGTGGATCCAACACCTGTATTTACTATATCTGGCGCTTGTCAAAGTGGGCAATATGTTCTGCAAGTTAATGCTACGTCAAACCTAACAACTGCGACATATGTTTGGAAAAATATAACAAATGTACCAGCAATACTTGCTTCTACAACGGGTAGCATAGTAATATCGACAGTAGGGGTTTATTCTTGTATGATTACTGTTGGAGGTTGTTCAACAACAGTTATTTATAATGCTAATGCTGTAACCTGTACTACTCAAAAAGGAATTTCTCCAAATGGTGATGGTGTAAATGACAATTTTGATTTAACTGCACTGAATGTAAAACATTTAAGTATATTTAATAGATATGGGATAAAAGTTTACAGTTATACAACATATACTAACCAATGGATGGGACAATCTGATAAAGGTGATATTCTTCCTGATGGGACTTATTATTACATTATTGATTTAGCAAATGGCGATTCAAAAACAGATTGGGTATACATTAATAAGGAGAACAAATAAATATTGATTTAAAAACAAAAAACTAAATTAAATAACAAGCAAATCAGTTATGTATAAAAAACTTTTATTATCGCTATTACTTATATTAGCATATGAAGATGTTCGATCTCAACAAGATCCACATTATACTCAGTACATGTATAATATGAACATAATAAATCCTGCGTATGCTGGATCAAAAGAAAATTTATCTTTCGGATTATTGTACAGAAAACAATGGGTTAATATTGATGGTGCTCCAACAACATTTACTGCATCAGGATCTGCACCTGTTGGAAAAAATGTAGGTGTTGGACTTTCTATAATTTCTGATGAAATAGGACCAGTTAAAGAGCAAAATATTTACGGTGATTTTTCATACACTTTAAATATTGGAGAAGAAAGTCATCTTGCTTTTGGAATCAAAGCAGGTGTTACACTTCAACAAATAGGCTTATTGAGCCAAGTAGGTTTGTTTAATCCGATAACTGCTGATGATGCATTCGGTGCAGATACTAATAATAAATACTTAAACATAGGATCAGGAATTTTTTACTACACTGATAAATATTATGTAGCCTTTTCGGTTCCAAATATTTTAAAATCTAAACATTTAGACTTCAAAGGTAGGAGTTATGGATCTGAAACCTCTCATTATTTCTTGACCGGTGGATATGTATTTGATTTATCTCCTACAATAAAGTTTAAGCCATTTGCAATGATGAAATTTGCAACTAATTTCCCATTATCAATCGATTATTCTGCTAATTTTTTATACGATCAAAAAGTAGAACTTGGATTAACATACAGAAGACAAGATAGTTTTGGAGCAATGGTTAATTTTGCTATTACACCAAATTTAAGAATTGGTTATGCTTATGATGCAGTAAGATCCGACTTAAAAGTTTTTTCACCAGCTTCACATGAGTTCATTTTATTATATGATTTGAATATACCAAAAAGAGTATCACGTTCACCTAGATTCTTTTAACAAAACCAACACAAAAATGAAAAATATTTTTATAGCAACTAGTTTCGTGTTGATTGTAAGCAACATAAACGCACAAAGCAAAAATACTGCCAAGGCAGATAAACTATATAAACAATTTGAGTATATCGCAGCCGCAAAGACCTATTTGTCATTAAACGAAAAAGAAATGGCCGATGGTTATGTTTACAAACAAATTGGAGATTGTTATTACAATATGTTCAATACTGTAGAGTCTGAAAAATTTTATGCTAAAGCAATTGCAGTTAACAAAGATCCAGAAACAAATTACAGATATTCTCAAATGCTAAAAGCAAATGGAAAGTATGATGAAGCAAACAAACAAATGCTTCAATTTGCAAGTAAAATGCCAAATGACGGTCGTTCAAAAACGTTTATTGCTAACCAAGATTATTTGCCAAAATTAAACTCACAGAGTAAGAGTTATGAAGTTAAAAAACTTGAGTTAAATAGTGAACAATCAGAGTTTTCTCCAGTTCTAAACAATGGAAATTTATATTTTGTAAGTTCAAGAAACGTTTCTCGTAAAAAAGCTGGATTTGACGGTCAAGCATATATTGATATTTATCAAAGTTCTCAAAACATTGATGGAACATTTGCTAAACCACAACCAGTTGTTGAATTAAACACAAAATGGCATGATGGACCTGTTTCTATAACTCCAGATGGGAATACAATGTATTTTAACAGAGATAGTCACAATACCAATAGTTATGAGTTAGACAAAAAATTGAAAACTAAATTTGGACAGATGAGTTTGGTAAAAGCAACCAAAACTAATGGAAAATGGGGAAATGAGGTCTTGTTACCATTTAATAGCAAAAGTTATTCTGTGACAAGTCCGAGCATCAGTAAAGACGGAAAAACCCTTTACTTTTCTTCGGATATGCCAGGTGGTAAAGGTGATGCTGATATATGGAAAGTCTCTGTTGATGGTGACTCATATGGAACTCCAATAAATCTTGGCGACAAAATCAATACCGCTGGAAAAGAAAACTTCCCATTTATTAGTGATGATAATGTACTTTATTTTGCCTCTAGCGGAAAACAAGGTTTTGGTGGTTTAGATGTTTATGAAATTGATTTAAATAAAGGAACAGAAGCAATAAACGTTGGAAAACCTGTAAACTCTGAAAAAGATGATTTTTCTTTTTCATTTAATACTACAAAAAATGCTGGTTTTTTTGCAAGTAATCGAGATGGAAATGATGATATTTTTGGTGCGATACCAGTTTGTAATTTAGAAATTCAAACTTTTGTTACCGATTCAAAATCTGGGAATACAGTTTCAGATGCTAAAGTCACTATTTTAGATGACAAAAACAAAATCATCTATTCAGGAATGAGTAATGATTCTGGAGTAATGAAATACAAAGTTGATTGTGAAAAAAATTACACAATTGCAATTGAAAAAACAGGATATGATAACAGTTCATTTACTGTAAATAAAGTTTCAAAAGCAGCACAAACCAAAGTAGATGCTAAAATTACTCCAACAACTGTTATTATTACAGAAAAAGAAATTATATTGAGTCCAATTTTCTTTGAATACAATAAAAGTAACATTACTGAGCAAGGTGCTTTTGAGTTAGATAAATTAGTAGTGGTTTTGAAGTCAAAACCTGAGCTAGTAATCTTTGCAAAATCTCATACTGATAATAGAGGTAAAGATGATTTTAATTTGGCTTTATCAGAAAGAAGAGCGCAGTCAACAGTTCAATATGTAATTTCAAAAGGAGTAGACGCTGCAAGAATAACAGGAAAAGGAATGGGTAAAGCAGAGCCTAAAATTGATTGTAAAGAAGCATGTACAGAAGAAGAACATGCTCAAAATAGAAGATCTGAATTCTTAATAGTAAAATAGAGTATTAAAATATAATAAAAAGAGTAATGCCCGATATTTTTATCGGGCATTACTCTTTTTAAGTTATTGTTAATTGAGGATAGTTGTCTAAAACGAAAATTCAACCTCAAGAATATATTGATTCTTTTTGCCTTTTTGAAGCAAAACGAATCGATTAGCAATTAAATCTTCTGTTGTGATAATAAAATCTTCGCCAACTTTAATTTTGTTTACAGAGATGGCATTTTCTTTCAATGAGCGTCGCACTTCGTTGTTTGATGCTAAAAATCCAGTTTTCGAAAAAGCATCAACAATTGAATAACCTATTTCAAGTTCATTTTTACTAATTTTTGCAGAAGGCAAACTTTTGAAAACTTGTTGTAACAACATTCCATCGAGTAATTTTAAACCTTCAATAGTTGGTTCAAAAAATTTCTGAGAGGCAAAAACTACTTCATCCAACTCTTTTTTGGAATGTACAAAAAGGGTTAATTCTTCTGCTAAACGTTTCTGTAAAACTCGCAAATGAGGTGCAACTTGATGTTCTTCTATCAAAGCAATAATTATCTTTTCATCAAGGAAAGTAAATATTTTAATATATTTTTCTGCATCAACATCAGTTGTATTTAACCAAAATTGATAAAATTCATAAACCGAAGTCTTTTCAGACGACAGCCAAATATTCCCACCTTCAGACTTTCCAAATTTTGAACCATCTGCTTTGGTTACCAAAGGACAAGTCATCGCAAACGCTTTGTTGTTCTCAGAATCAACATTCATTCTGCGAACTAATTCTGTGCCTGTCGTAATATTTCCCCATTGGTCGCTTCCGCCCATTTGCAACAAACAATTGTGAGTTTTGTGCAAATGATAAAAATCATAACCTTGAATTAGTTGGTAGGTAAACTCAGTAAAACTCATTCCGTCGCCATCGCTCGAAAGCCGTTTTTTAACAGAATCTTTTGCCATCATATAATTTACCGTAATGCGCTTTCCTACATCACGAGCAAAATTAATGAACGATAAATCCTTCATCCAATCATAATTATTAACCAAAATTGGAGCATTTGCATCAGTAGAATTAAAATCTAAAAAACGAGATAAAATTGTTTTTATTCCAGAAACGTTGTGGTTCAAAGTAGTCTCGTCAAGAAGATTTCTTTCATCGGATTTGCCAGACGGATCGCCAATCATTCCAGTTGCGCCACCAACCAAAGCAATAGGTTTGTGGCCAAAATTTTTCAAATGAATTAATAAAATTATAGGAACCAAACTCCCAATATGCAAAGAATCCGATGTTGGGTCAAACCCAATGTATGCAGTTGTCATTTCTTTCAAAAGTTGTTCTTCAGTTCCGGGCATAATGTCATGAACCAATCCACGCCATTGTAATTCTGCTACAATATTTTTCATTTTAAAATTAAATTTGTGCAAATATAAATGAATTAGATAACTGTACAATTTTCTAAAGAACTATTTATTGTCTCAATTTCAATAAAAATATTTATAAAATTAAATTAAATTTGCATTTTCAGTTAAAAATATAAACACAATGAAAGTAAATACATTGCAAATTGAAATTGATGGTATTGATAAAGAAATTTTACGAGATTTAATGGCAGATGCTCGAATGCCTATTCTGCAAATTGCAAATAAAATTGGAATCTCAGGAGCAGCAATTCACCAAAGACTAAAAAAATTGGAACAATCTGGGGTTATATCTGGCTCTAAGTTCATTATTAACAATAAAGTCTTAGGATACAGTACAATGGCATTTGTTGGAGTATATTTAGACAAAGCAGCCAGTAATCCAGAGGCAGTTCGCGAATTAAAAAAAATTCCAGAAGTCCTAGAATGTCATTATACAACCGGGAACTGGTCAATCCTAATAAAAATAATTTGTAAAGACAATCAACATCTAATGCATTTACTCAACACAAAAATTCAAGCAATCGAAGGAGTATCAAGAACAGAAACATTCATATCGTTAGATCAACAAATTGACCGACAAATTCAATTATAGTAATGGCATAAGTGATTTAAAACTTTTAAATTCCTTTAAAATATACTATTTTTGCAACACTAAAAATTACAAAATGTACAGAAGTCACAATTGCGGCGAACTAAACGCAACACATATCAATACAGAAGTTACACTCGCAGGCTGGGTTCAAAAATCCAGAGACAAAGGTTTTATGAATTGGGTTGATCTTCGTGATCGTTACGGAATTACGCAACTAATGTTCGACGAAAGCCGTTCAGACAAAACTGTTTTCGAACTAGCCAAAACTTTGGGTAGAGAATTTGTAATTCAAGTAAAAGGAACCGTAATTGAGCGTGAAGCCAAAAACAAAAACATTCCAACGGGCGAAATTGAGATTTTAGTAACCGAAATGAAAATTTTGAACGCATCATTAACGCCACCCTTCACAATCGAAGACGAAACCGATGGCGGTGAAGACATCAGAATGAAATATCGTTACCTCGATATTCGAAGAAATCCAGTAAAAAACTCCTTGCTATTCCGTCATAAAGTAGCCATGGAAGTGCGCAAATATTTATCAGATTTAGATTTTTGTGAAATAGAAACGCCAGTTCTAATAAAATCAACTCCTGAAGGAGCAAGAGATTTTGTTGTACCAAGCCGCATGAACGAAGGACAATTTTATGCCTTGCCACAATCTCCACAAACTTTCAAACAATTGTTGATGGTTGGAGGCATGGACAAATATTTTCAAATCGTAAAATGTTTCCGCGATGAAGATTTACGAGCCGATCGTCAACCCGAATTTACACAAATAGATTGCGAAATGGCATTCGTAGAGCAAGAAGATATATTGAATGTTTTTGAAGGATTAACCCGCCATTTGCTAAAAGAAATAAAAGGAATCGAAGTCGATAAGTTTCCACGTATGACCTATGCCCACGCCATGCGAACCTATGGAAACGACAAGCCAGACATTCGATTTGGGATGGAATTTGGTGAGTTGAACGAATTTGCAAAACACAAAGATTTTCCAGTTTTCAATGCAGCCGAATTGGTTGTAGCAATTGCCGTTCCTCGTGTTGGTGAATATTCTCGAAAAGAAATAGACGCATTAATCGAATGGGTAAAACGCCCACAAATTGGTGCATCAGGAATGGTTTATGTAAAATGCAACGAAGACGGAACCTATAAATCATCAGTAGATAAATTCTACGACCAAGGCGATTTATCAAATTGGGCAAAAATGACTGGTGCACAAAAAGGCGATATGATTTTCGTACTTTCAGGCCCAGCCGATAAAACCAGAACTCAACTTTCTGCACTTCGAATGGAAATGGCAACACGATTAGGATTAAGAAATCCAGCCGAATTTGCGCCACTTTGGGTAGTAGATTTCCCATTATTAGAATATGATGAAGAGTCTGGTCGTTATCATGCAATGCACCATCCGTTCACATCGCCAAAACCAGAGGATATGCATTTATTAGAAACCGATCCAAAATCAGTTCGTGCCAACGCGTATGATATGGTTTTAAACGGAAACGAAATAGGTGGAGGATCGATTAGAATTCACGACAAAGCAACACAACAATTAATGTTCAAATATCTAGGATTTACCGACGAAGAAGCACGAAATCAGTTTGGTTTCTTAATGGATGCTTTTCAGTTTGGAGCACCACCACACGGTGGATTAGCTTTTGGATTAGACAGATTAGTAGCCATCCTTGGCGGTCAAGAAACAATCAGAGATTTTATTGCCTTCCCAAAAAACAATTCAGGTCGTGATGTCATGATAGATGCGCCTTCCGTAATCGATGAAAATCAACTCAAAGAATTACATATAATGTTGAGATAAAAATATATTAAACACCTGAAAATCAAAATATTTTAAAAATATTTAACATAAATCAATTTTGTATTAAATATTACGTTACATTTGCATCAATATTAATTATTTATTACAATCACAATGCGCACAGGAACAGTAAAATTTTTCAATGAATCTAAAGGTTACGGATTCATTACAGACGAAGAAACAGGAAAAGACATTTTCGTACATGCATCAGGAATCAAAGCGGAAGAATTACGCGAAGGTGACAGAGTATCTTACGAAGAAGAAGAAGGAAGAAAAGGTAAAGTTGCTGCTCAAGTAGTTGCTTTAGAAGACTAAAATATATATATTTAAGTTACCTATCACAAAATGTCTCGGTTTATTTCGAGACATTTTTTTTTGAATTTATCTTGAATTAATTTCAGGAGCCAATCCAACTGTTCGCTACAATCTTTCGTTTTTCAATCACTTTTTTCTATAAAATTTCAGGAACTTCCTCTGGTCGTTCTGTAATTTCAAGAAAAAAGGATTTCAAAACATCAAGGATTTTCGCTGCCATTTGGGCTAAAAAGCCTAGTGATTGCAAAAAAGCTTTATTTATAATCGTTAAAAATTAAAAACTCAAACGTTTTCATCACTAGGATTTTTAGATTTTTTATTGCTATTTAATAAATTCAAAGGTATCTTTGTAGTCAAAATTACAAAACAATGCAATCAGACCAACTAAGTTATTTGCCAATACTCATGCAATTCTTGCTAGCAGCAGGATTTGTTGTAGGAACAATATTAATCTCAGGTAAATTAGGACCAAGTAGATCATCAAAAATCAAAGACGAAAATTTCGAGTGCGGAATCGAATCAATCGGTAATGCTCGTATTCCCTTTTCAGTAAAATATTTCTTAGTAGCAATTTTATTTGTCCTATTTGATGTTGAAGTTATCTTCTTGTATCCATGGGCGATCAATTTCAAAGATTTAGGTGTAGAAGGATTGTTTAAAATGCTTATTTTTATGGCTTTGTTATTGATAGGGTTTTTCTATATAATTAAAAAGAAAGCATTAATTTGGGAATAAATCCGCCTAAGGGGAATAAAAAATGAATACAAACTAAATATACCCATGTAATCAACTCCCTCCCTTTTAGGGAGGGCTGGGGAGGGGCTTAATTAAAATGGAAACAAACATAGTAGAAGCACCAGAAGGAGTAGTCGGAGAAGGTTTTTTCGCCACCAAACTCAACGATGTTGTAGGTTTAGCAAGAGCCAATTCACTTTGGCCGTTACCATTTGCAACATCATGTTGTGGAATCGAATTTATGGCAACCATGGCATCGCATTACGATTTAGCAAGATTTGGCTCAGAAAGAGTTTCATTCTCGCCGCGTCAAGCAGATATGCTAATGGTTATGGGAACAATTTCTAAAAAAATGGCTCCAATTTTACGTCAAGTTTACGAACAAATGTCAGAACCAAAATGGGTTATAGCAGTTGGTGCATGTGCAAGTTCAGGCGGGATTTTTGATACCTATTCAGTTTTGCAAGGAATAGATAAAGTAATTCCAGTTGATGTTTACGTGCCAGGTTGTCCACCACGTCCAGAACAAATTGTAGATGGCGTTATGCTGCTGCAAGATATCGTAAAAAACGAATCCGTTCGCAGAAGAAGTTCGCCAGAATATGTTGAATTGTTGGCATCATACGGAATAAAATAAAAATTATTATAAATTATTAATTACGAGTTCAAAATAATTCATAATTCATAATTCATAATTCATAATTTTAGAAATGGCTTTAGAAAATATAGAAATACAAGAAAAATTACAAGAAACATTTGGATCAGATGTATTCGATTTCAAACAAGAAAAAGATATTTTTTCGTTTGAGATTAACTCTGATAAAAATACATCAGTAATTTTATTCTTGAAAAATAGTACAGAATTGCGGTTTCACTTCTTGACAGATTTATGCGGCATCCATTATCCAGATAACGAAGAAAATCGTCAATTTGCAATTGTTTATCATTTACATAATTGGTATGAAAACAAACGAATCAAAATTAAAGCATACATAAACGGAACAAATCCAGATATAAAAACAACAATTAATATTCACAAATGTGCCAATTGGATGGAACGCGAAACTTGGGATTTTTACGGAATTAATTTCGCAGGACATCCGCAATTGAAACGAATGTTAAATATGGACGAAATGATTTCGCACCCAATGCGCAAAGAATTTCCAATGGAAGATTCAGGACGAACAGACAAAGACGATAGATTTTTCGGAAGAACAATCTCAAATAATTAGATTTTTGAAATTGAAAAGAGTTATTAATTTAATATAATCTTGGCTCCCTCTCATTTGGAGAGGGCTGGGGAGAGGCTTATGTCAGAACTATTATTATCACCAGAACATCGATATGCAAAAATTATCGAAACCAGTCGAAACGAAGACGGGAGTGAACTTTCGATTCTTAATTTAGGACCAACGCATCCAGCTACGCACGGTATTTTTCAAAATATTTTGCTAATGGATGGCGAACGAATTCTTGAAGCTGAGCCAACAATTGGCTACATTCATCGTGCTTTTGAGAAAATTGCCGAAAACCGACCTTTTTATCAAATAACCCCACTTACCGATAGAATGAATTATTGCTCATCGCCAATAAACAATATGGGTTGGTGGATGACTTTAGAAAAATTACTCGATATTGAAGTTCCAAAAAGAGCACAATACCTTCGAGTAATTGTAATGGAATTGGCTAGAATTACAGACCATATTATCTGTAATTCAATTCTTGGTGTAGATACTGGTGCTTACACAGGATTTTTATACGTTTTTCAATTTAGAGAAAAAATATACGAAATCTACGAAGAAATTTGTGGCGCCCGTCTAACAACAAATATGGGAAGAATTGGCGGTTTCGAGAGAGACTGGTCACCAAAAGCATTTCAATTACTAGAAACATTTTTAGTAGAATTTCCAGTTTGTTGGAGAGAATTTCAAAACCTTTTCGAAAGAAATAGAATTTTTATTGATAGAACCGTAAACGTTGGTCCAATTACTGCCGAAATGGCTATGGATTATGGATTTACAGGTCCAAACTTGCGTGCAGCAGGTGTAGATTATGATGTTCGAAAAGCACAACCATATTCGTCTTACGAAGATTTTAATTTCGAAATACCAGTTGGAAAATCAGGGGATACTTATGATCGTTTTTGTGTTCGTAACGAAGAAGTTTGGCAATCTTTAAGTATAATTCGTCAAGCATTAGATAAAATGCCAGCGGGCAATGACTACCATGCAGATGTTCCCGATTATTATTTGCCTCCAAAAGAAGACGTATATAATAGTATGGAATCGTTGATATATCATTTCAAGATTGTTATGGGAGAAGTTCCTGTTCCAGTTGCCGAAATTTATCATCCAGTAGAAGGTGGAAACGGTGAAGTTGGATTTTATCTCGTAACCGATGGAAGCAGAACACCATACAGATTGCATTTTCGTAGACCGTGCTTCATTTATTATCAGGCATATCCAGAAATGATAAAAGGAGCAATGCTTTCTGATGCAATCGTAATTTTGTCTAGTTTGAATGTAATTGCAGGAGAATTAGACGCTTAAATTAATTAAAATTAGGAATTAAAAATTAAAATTTGATTCTCATAAAATAAATCTTTGTGAACTTTGTGTCTACTTTGTGCACTTTGCGGTTAAAAGAAAAAATATGGAAAAAACGCATATCAAACAAGAAATAAACATAACCGAAGTACTAATGACTCGCATCGAGGAATTGTGCAGTCATTATCCTGATGACAAACGTAAATCAGCATTATTGCCTGTTTTGCATGAAGTTCAGGATGCGCACAACGATTGGTTGAGTATCGAATTGCAAGACAAAGTTGCTGAAATTCTTAGAATAAAACCTATTGAAGTATATGAAGTTGTTACGTTTTATACAATGTACAACCAGCGACCAATTGGAAAACATATGTTTGAATTTTGTCAAACTGGCCCATGTGCTTTGAATGGAGTTGAAAATTTAATGGATTACACTTGTTCTAAATTAGGTGTGAAAGTTGGAGAACCAACACAAGACGGACTTTTCGAAGTTCGAGGAGTAGAATGTCTTGGCGCGTGCGGATATGCTCCAATGATGCAATTGGGCGATTTCTACCAAGAACATCTAAACGAACAAAAAATCGACCAACTAATTGCAGATTGCAAAGAAGGAAAAATAGTTTTACACGATAAATAATATGTCACAAAAAATATTATTAGACAAAATCAATGTTCCAGGCATAAAAACCTACGAAGTTTATCGTCGCGAAGGCGGATACGCATCAGTAGAAAAAGCCATAAAAACATTAACACCAGACGAAGTAGTCGAAGAAGTAAAAACTTCTGGACTTCGAGGTCGTGGTGGCGCAGGATTTCCAGCCGGAATGAAATGGAGTTTCATCGACAAGAAGTCAGGAAAACCAAGACATTTAGTTTGTAACGCAGACGAATCTGAGCCAGGAACTTTCAAAGATCGTTATTTGATGGAATTCCTTCCGCATCTTTTGATAGAGGGAATGATAACTTCAAGTTACGCACTAGGAGCCAATTTGTCTTACATATATATTCGTGGAGAATATATGTGGGTTTACAAAATCCTAGAAAAAGCCATTGCCGAAGCAAAAAATGCTGGTTGGCTCGGAAAAAATATTCTAAACTCTGGATATGATTTAGAACTTCACGTTCAAATTGGTGGCGGAGCCTACATTTGTGGCGAAGAAACCGCATTAATCGAATCATTAGAAGGAAAACGTGGCAACCCAAGAATAAAACCACCATTTCCAGCAGTTTCAGGACTTTGGAGCAATCCAACGGTTGTCAATAATGTAGAAACTATTGCAGCAGTGCCGTGGATAGTAAATAATTCTGGAGCAGAATATGCTAAAATCGGCATCGGTCGCTCCACAGGAACCAAACTAATTTCAGCATCTGGTCACATCAAAAATCCAGGCGTTTACGAAATTGATTTAGGATTATCTGTTTATGAATTCATGAATTCAGATGAATATCTTGGCGGAATGTCATCAGACAGACCACTAAAAGCATTCGTGCCAGGCGGAAGTTCAGTACCCGTTTTACCAGCCAATTTAATATACAAAACCGCAGCAGGTGAAGACCGATTAATGACCTACGAAAGTCTTTCAGATGGAGGATTTGCAACAGGTTCAATGCTAGGTTCAGGTGGATTTATAGTCTATAATGACACCGCTTGTATCGTAAGAAATACATGGAATTTTGCCCGATTTTACCACCACGAATCATGTGGACAATGCACACCATGTCGTGAAGGAACAGGTTGGTTAGAAAAAATACTAAATCGAATCGAAAACGGATTCGGTCGCGAAGAAGACATCGATTTGCTTTGGAACATCCAATCAAAAATCGAAGGAAACACAATTTGCCCACTTGGTGATGCAGCCGCTTGGCCAGTTGCGGCAGCAATTCGCCATTTCCGTGACGAGTTTGAGTACCACGTTCGTTTTCCAGAAAAAATAAAAAATAGAGAACATTTTGTTGCCGAACCTTTCGAAAAAGTGAAGCATTTAATTGGAAAGCAATTAGCATAATAATTAGGAGCGAAAGTTCGGGCATTTCTATAATGGCAATTCCCGCTTTTCATTCCAATCTTTTTTGCCGAAGAAAAATCGACAAAAAAGGATTTTCCCTTCAATCGGGGCTAAGCGGCAATTATTTTCGCTTTTTCAGTATTGTTTTGGGACTCAATAGAAATAAAAACAAATACTCCGTAGGAGTTAAATATTGGTAAATGAAAGTAACCATAGACGGACAAAGCATCGACGTTGAACCAGGAACCACAATCCTGCAAGCAGCCCGAATGATTGGTGGCGAAGTAGTGCCTCCAGCAATGTGCTATTATACAAAATTAAAAGGAAGCGGAGGCAAATGTCGTTGCTGCCTTGTTGACGTAACCAAAGGCAGCGAAGCCGACCCAAGACCAATGCCAAAACTAATGGCATCATGTGTAACAGGTTGCCAAGACGGAATGGAAATTGCCAGCAAAGCGTCAGCGAGAGTGCAAGAAGCAAGAAAATCGGTAACTGAATTTTTGTTGATAAACCATCCTTTAGATTGTCCAGTTTGCGACCAAGCAGGAGAATGCGATTTGCAAAACTTGAGTTTTGAACACGGAAACCCAAAATCTCGTTTCATCGAAGAAAAACGAACTTTTGAACCCGAAGATATTGGTCCAAACATTCAATTGCACATGAATCGTTGTATTTTGTGCCAACGTTGCGTGCAAGTTGCCGACCAATTGTGTGACGATAGAGTTCACGGCGTTATGGATCGTGGCGATCATTCCAACATTTCGACTATGATTTCTAAAGCAATCGACAACGAATTTTCTGGAAATATGATTGATGTTTGCCCAGTTGGCGCATTAACCGACAAAACTTTCCGTTTCAAACAAAGAGTTTGGTTCAATAAACCTTATAATGCGCATAGAGATTGCGATAAATGTTCTGGTAAAGTAACGGCTTGGATGTTCGGTGGAGAAATTCAAAGAGTAACGGGACGAAAAGACGAATACCATGAAGTAGATGAATTTATCTGCAATGGTTGTCGTTTTGATCATAAAAACGTTTCCGATTGGACAATCGAAGGACCAAGAAAAGTAGAAAAAGATTCGGTTATTGGACAAAATAATTATACTCAAAAATTAGAAAAAGTCGAAATAGCAACTGAAGAATTTATTCTCGAAGGTCGTGAACAAGACAGAAACAAAATAAGTATGTCGGATATTCCATTAGTTAAAAATAAAAATTCTTAAAAAATGGAAACTGCATTTATAATAGAAAAAAGCGCCGTAATTTTTGTAGTTTTTGCAATTACAATGTTAATGGCAATGTACTCCACTTGGGCAGAACGTAAAGTCGCTGCATTTTTGCAAGATAGGGTTGGACCAAACCGAGCGGGTTGGGGCGGATTGTTGCAACCTCTTGCTGATGGTTTAAAACTATTCTCTAAAGAAGAATTTGAACCTAACACCCCAAATAAAGTTTTATTTTTTGTAGGGCCAGCAATTGCAATGACAACAGCATTGATGACTAGCGCAGTAATTCCTTGGGGAGACAGATTGCATTTGTTTGGAAAAGATATTTTGCTTCAAGCAACTGACATTGATGTTGCTTTACTTTATATTTTCGGAGTTGTTTCTGTTGGAGTTTATGGAATAATGATTGGTGGCTGGGCATCTAACAACAAATTTTCGTTGATGGGAGCAGTTCGTGCAGCATCACAAATGGTTAGTTATGAAGTTGCCATGGGATTATCTATGATTGCCGTTTTAATGATGACAGGAACGTTGAGTTTAAGAGAAATTTCTTTAAAACAAGCAGGAATGGATTGGAATGTTTTTTACCAACCAGTTTCATTTTTAATTTTCTTGATTTGTGCTTTTGCAGAAACCAACAGAACTCCATTTGATTTAGCAGAATGCGAAACTGAATTAATTGGTGGTTATCACACGGAATATTCATCAATGAAAATGGGGTTTTACTTGTTTGCTGAATATGCGAACATGTTTATTTCATCGGCATTATTGGCGGTTTTATTCTTCGGTGGTTATAATTATCCTGGAATGAGTTGGGTTGTTGAAAATTGGGGCGTAAATATTGGTAATATCATTGGAATAATTGCTTTATTTGCAAAAATTTGTGGATTCATATTTTTCTATATGTGGATACGTTGGACAATTCCACGTTTTCGTTATGACCAATTAATGAATTTAGGTTGGAGAATTTTGATTCCACTTTCGATTGCAAATATTGTGGTTGTAGGAATTGTGCTTTTGAGAAGTGATATTGCAACTTATTTTGGGTTATAGTGTTTCAAATAGTTAAATAGTTGTTTTAAAAATTAAAAAGTTGAATTGAAAAGGAATGCCCTAGCCCTGATAGCAGTGTATCCCGATTTTTCATCGGGAGAAACGGATAGCAGGAAATGGCTCCAAATAAAATAATATTAAAATAAATAGAGATTTATCTTTTAGAATAATCTGAAACCTAAAATCTGAAATCTGAGATTAATATGTCAATAGAAACAATTTCACTTTCTGGAAGTAAAAAGCAAGTCTCGAATAAAGACATGACTTTTTTTGAAAGTATGTATTTAATCGCCATTGTAAAAGGGCTTTTGATTACTATAAAACACTTTTTTAGAAAAAAAGCAACGATTCATTATCCAGAGCAAGTTCGAGAAATGAGTCCTGTGTATCGCGGACAACATCAACTAAAACGTGATGAAAAAGGTCGTGAAAACTGTACGGCTTGTGGGCTTTGCGCACTTTCGTGTCCTGCAGAAGCAATCACAATGACGGCTGCAGAACGAACTAAAGAAGAAAAACATTTGTACCGCGAAGAGAAATATGCTTCTATTTATGAAATCAATATGTTGCGTTGCATTTTTTGTGGATTATGCGAAGAAGCATGTCCGAAAGATGCAATTTATTTGACAACATCGAAAGTTTTGGTGCCATCGAGTGGCAAACGTGAAGATTTTATTTTCGGAAAAGATAGATTGGTAATGCCGTTGGATATTGCGATGCAAAATTCACAACAAAAAATCTTGAATTAATGAGTACTTTTTTAATTATATTTTACCTTTTGTCGGCAGTCACACTTGGAACTGCATTTATGACAATTTACAGCAAAAATCCTATTCACAGCGCCATTTATTTGGTAGTTTGTTTTTTCACAATCGCATTTCATTTCTTGTTATTGAATTCTCAATTTTTGGCAATCGTTCAGATAATTGTCTATTCGGGAGCAATTATGGTTTTGTTTCTGTTTACGATAATGTTAATGAATTTGAACAAAGAAAACGAAGTTCACAAACCCAGAATTACTCGTTTAGGAGCAATTCTATCTTTCGTTTCAATTTGTGTGATAATGGTTTTGATATTCACCAATGCAGTTCCGTTTATTGCAGAATATGATATTTCAGGAACTGATTATCAATCAATTAAAAAATTAGGAAACGTTTTGTTGGATGACAAAGAGGGTTTTATGGTGCCGTTTGAATATGCTTCAATTTTGTTATTGGTTGCAATGATCGGAACGGTTTTATTGTCTAAAAAAGAAGAAGTAAAAAAATAAAAATGCAAAATATCTTACAAGAAATAGGCATTCAAAACTACATTTTCCTAGCAGCACTAATGTTCTGTATTGGAATTTTTGGAGTTTTGTACCGCAGAAATGCCATTATCGTATTTATGTCGATAGAAATTATGCTTAACGCAGTAAACCTATTATTTGTTGCGTTTTCGACTTATCATCAAGATGCAAACGGACAAGTTTTCGTATTCTTTTCGATGGCTGTTGCTGCCGCAGAAGTTGCTGTTGGATTGGCGATTTTGGTTTCGGTTTTCAGAAATTTAGGTTCGATTGATATTGATAATTTAAAAAACTTAAAAGGATAAGCCACAATGGATAACACAATTTTATCACTTATATTATTGCTATCGCCGTTCGTTGGATTTTTATTCAATGTTTTTTTCGGTAAAAATGTTTCGAAAAATGTTTCGGGTTATATTGGAACATTTGCAGTAATTTCATCATTTATAGTTACTTTAATTTTATTTTTAGATGTAAATCAAAGTAAAACTGCTATTGAAATTCCGTTATTCGAATGGATTTCTTTAGGAAAATTTTCAGTTGATTTTGGATTTTTATTTGACCAATTGTCATTACTATGGTTACTATTCGTTACTGGAATTGGTTCGCTAATTCACTTGTATTCTATTAGTTATATGCATGATGACGAGAATATGAATAAGTTTTTCGCTTACTTGAACCTATTCATTTTCTTTATGATTACGTTAGTTATTGGCAACAATTTACTAGTAATGTTTATTGGTTGGGAAGGCGTTGGATTGTGTTCGTATTTATTGATTGGGTTTTGGTATAAAAATCAAGAGTATAATGATGCTGCGAAAAAAGCATTCATTATGAACAGGATTGGAGATTTAGGTTTGCTAATCGGAATCTTCATTTTAGCATACAGTTTCGGATGTCTGGATTATACAACTTTACAAATGGCAATTGCCGATGATAAAGGTTTGCATTTAGATATGTTGCCAATCGCAGCATTTTGCTTGTTTATTGGCGCTTGTGGAAAATCCGCTCAAATTCCATTATATACTTGGTTGCCAGATGCAATGGCTGGACCAACACCAGTTTCTGCATTGATTCACGCTGCAACAATGGTAACTGCGGGAATTTTTATGATTACAAGATTGAATTACGTTTTTGATTTGGCCTATTCTGTTCAAATAATTATTTCGGTTGTTGGAGCAATTACTGCTTTGGTAGCCGCAACTATTGGCTTGGTTCAAAATGACATCAAGAAAGTTTTGGCATATTCGACCGTTTCACAATTAGGTTTAATGTTTTTGGCACTTGGACTTGGCGCCTATGAAGTTGCCGTTTTTCACGTAATTACACACGCATTTTTTAAGGCTTGTTTGTTTTTAGGTTCTGGTTCGGTCATTCACGCTTTGCATGGCGAACAAGACATGCGCAACATGGGCGGATTAAAAAAAATAATGCCAATTACGTTTTGGACGATGATGATATCAACATTGGCAATTTCTGGAATATTTCCTTTTGCGGGATTTTGGTCAAAAGATGAAATATTAATGACTGCATTTCATGGAAATCCTGCACTTTGGGTTGTTGGTTCAATAGCCTCAATTTTGACTGCTTTTTATATGTTTAGATTAATGTATTTGACGTTCTTCAAAGAATTTAGAGGCACCGAAAAACAAAAATCTCATTTACATGAAAGTCCAGCATTGATTACGTTTCCGTTAATAATTTTAGCAATTTTGGCAGCAATCGGCGGATTGATTTCATTGCCAGGAAACAGTTGGTTGAACCATTATTTAACGCCAATTTTACCAAAACTTGGCGAAGAACACCACGTTTTAGGTCAAACGGATTACATTTTAATGGGAATTGCAACAATTGGTGCATTAGTAGGAATTTTTATTGCATACACCAAATACATCAAACAAAATCAAGTGCCTTCGCAAGATTCAGAAATTACAGGTTTTGCTAATGTTCTGTATAACAAGTATTACATCGACGAAGGTTATAATGCCATTTTCGTAAAACCAATAAATGCAGTTTCTAGACTGTTTAGAAATCATGTGGAACCAGCACTTTCTGGATTGGTTTTCGGGTTAGGAACTGGAGCCAATTATTTTGGAAAACAAGGAAAAAAATTACAAAACGGAAACATAGGATTGTATCTTTTTGCGTTTGTAATAGGCGTTTCGGCAATATTAATTTATTTATTTTTAGCACAATAATTTATACATAATGGACATATCTTATTTATTAATTATTCTTTTTGTCGGCGCATTTGCAACTTATTTCTCTGGCGATAAATTGGCATCGAAAGTGGCTTTGTTTTTCGGATTGGCTGCTTTTGGGGTTTCACTAGCATTATTAAACCAATTCAATCAAGGCGAAAATATTAATGTTTTATTGCAATGGATTGCTAAACCAAACATTCATTTTGCTTTAAATGCCGATGGATTATCATTAGCAATGGTTTTATTGACAACGGCTTTGACACCAATAATCATATTTTCATCGTTTGGAAATGAATTTCAAAATGCAAAAGCAATCTACGGATTGATTCTATTCATGGCATTTGCAATGGTTGGAACTTTCTTGGCTGGCGACGGATTTTTATATTATATTTTCTGGGAATTAGCATTAATTCCAATTTATTTCATAGCACTTATTTGGGGAAATGGCGATGCCGAAGAACGCAAAAAAGCGGTTTTAAAATTCTTTATTTACACTTTAGGAGGTTCACTTTTTATGTTGGTGGCATTTGTTTATTTGTACCAAAAAGCAGAAAGTTTCTTGATTGAAGATTTTTATAAATTAGATTTATCAGCAAACGAGCAAATCTGGATTTTCTTAGCATTCTTTTTGGCTTATGCAATAAAAATTCCATTAATTCCATTTCATACTTGGCAAGCAAAAGTATACCAAAAAGCACCTACTTTAGGAACGATGTTGTTGTCAGGAATCATGTTAAAAATGGGATTGTACAGCGTTATTCGTTGGCAATTGCCAGTTGCTCCATTAGCAGCAAAAACGTTTATGCCAATTTTAATTGGAATGGGAATTGCAGGCGTAATTTATGGTTCAATAGTTGCGTTACGCCAAAAAGATTTGAAGAAATTATTGGCTTATTCGTCATTGGCTCACGTTGGATTAATTGCCGCAGGAACCTATACTTTAACACTTGATGGATTATCTGGAGCAGTTTTGCAAATGATTGCTCACGGATTTGTAATAGTAGGTTTATTCTTCGCTGCCGAAATCATTTATAGACGTTTCGAAACCAGGACCATTTCTGAAATGGGTGGCATTAGAGAACAAGCACCAAAATTTACATCAATGTTTATGATTTTGGTCTTGGCATCGGTTGCATTGCCTGGAACATTCAATTTTATTGGAGAATTTACAGTGTTGTATTCACTTTCACAAATCAATATTTGGTTTGCAGTTTTGGGCGGAACAACAATTATTTTTGGTGCTTACTACATGTTGAAAATGTTCCAACACGTGATGTTAGGCGAAACGAATGCTAAAATATTTAAAGACGTAACAATTAATGAAGGTATAGTTTTGGTAATAATAATTGGCTTTTTATTGTTTTTTGGATTGTATCCAAAACCAATTGTCGAGTTTATAAAACCAAGTCTGGAAGTTGTTTTGAATGTTGTGAATAGGCAGTTTTAATACATTATGATTGATGATTTTAAATGTCAAATAAATGATTTGTATGAAGAATGTTTAACTAATTTTGAACCATTTCATAAAAAATTAGATTTATTTGAAATTCCAAAATCATTAGTATCAAGAATATTGACTGAAACTAATTTAGATTTATCTGGTTTTTGGATTTGTATCGATAATTTTGGAATATTACATACTTTAGAAAAACATGGAAGTCCTATTTCTGAAGCAAAAAGAGGACAAATTGCAGTTGAGAAAGAGGATTTTGTAACTATGATTGAAGTCTGTTTGAATCCAGATTCAATAAAAAATATTGGATTAAGTAAACATTCTCAAAATCCGATTATTCAATTTGAAAAAAAGATAAATGATAGAATTTTTGTGGTTAAAGAAGTAAGGTTGATAACAAGTAAGAAAAAGAATAAATTAAATCGGTTGGTTTTTCACACGATGTATAAAATTAAAGCCACCAATTAAAATTGATGGCTTTAAATAAAAACTCACGAGTTATGAAGCACAAAGCATACCTACTCAAAACGTCCAAAACGCTTAAGTTATTACAAAAGTAATATTTATTTTAAAAAATAAGACAGCAATTAAGAATATTTTATATTAAACATTATAATGAACACATTTATAGCAATAATCGGACTAGGAGTTTTATGTCTAGTATTTGAAATTTTCAATGCACGAAAAGCAATTGTACCAATTACAATTGTTGGACTTTTGGGAATTCTTGGTTTGAATATTTCACAATTTGATTATCCATCAAGTTACTACAATTCGATGATTGTAGTCAATAATTTTTCGGTAGCATTTTCGGGTTTATTCATAGTTTTAACCCTATTTTTAGTGGCTTTAGGACAAGATGTTTATAAAGAACACGAAACCAAAATCTCTGATTTTATTGCCATAAAAGTTTTTTTACTATCAGGAGCAGTTGCTATGGTTTCGTTTGGAAATATGGCAATGTTCTTTTTAGGAATCGAAGTTTTATCAATATCATTGTATATTTTAGCAGCAAGCAAACGATTGAGCGTAAAAAGCAACGAAGCGGGAATGAAATATTTCTTGATGGGTTCATTTGCATCAGGGATAATTTTATTTGGAATATGTTTGGTTTATGGTGCAACAGGCTCGTTTAATATTCAAGAAATATACGATTTATCACAAGGAATGGGCATTCCACAATGGTTTTATATTGGTTTAACCATGATAATTATTGGAATGTTTTTCAAGATTGCGGCCGTTCCATTTCATTTTTGGGCACCAGATGTTTACGAAGGTGCGCCTGCACTTTCGACAGCAACCATGAGTACTTTGGCAAAAGTTGTGGCAGTGGCAACGCTTTATAAATTAGTAAGTTCGCTTGATGCAAACGTTTCTACAATGTTTACAAATGTTGTTGCAATTATATCAGTATTATCAATGACCGTTGGAAATGTTATGGCTTTACGACAAAATAATGTCAAGAGAATGCTTGCATTTTCAGGAATTTCTCATGCAGGATTTATGTTGATGACTTTATTAAACATAGCCAATTCACAAGGAAGTTTGTTATATTATACCTGCGCTTATGCTTTGGCGGGAATCGCTTCGTTTGCAGTGATTATATTTGTAACAAGAAACAAAGACAACGAAGATATTTTAAACTTCAACGGATTAGGAAAAACCAATCCGTTAATGGCAGGAGTGTTAACAGCATCATTACTTTCGATGGCTGGAATTCCTATTTTTGCAGGATTTTTTGCAAAGTTTATGTTGTTTTCAAACACTATCGAATCTGGTTACTTATTGGTTGTTATTGCAGCCGTTATCAATTCGATAATTAGTGTTGGGTACTATTTCAAACTAATTCTAGCAATGTACACTCGTGAACCTAACGAAGTTGCCGAAAAAGCACCATTTGTTTATTATTTTGTTGGAGTTTCTGCAATTTTATTGAATATTGCTATTGGAATTTTACCTGATTTTGTGATTGGATTGTTGAAGTAGGATATTAATATTTTTAATTCCTTTAAAAATTAGAAACCTATTTTTCTAAATTCTTAGATTGACTTTTAATGGCTCCAAAATAGGCGGCACGGCTCAACGGCTCATATTCTTCGGTTTCGCCTAACATGACTAGTTTATCAGAATCTGTTTTTCTAAAACTATAATTTGCTAAATTTCCTGTTCTTGTGCAAACTGCGTGAACTTTCGTCACATATTCTGCTGTTGCCATTAGTGCTGGCATAGGTCCAAAAGGATTTCCTTTAAAATCCATATCTAATCCAGCAACAATTACACGAATGCCTTGGTTTGCTAAATCATTACAAATTTTTACAATTTCGTCATCAAAAAATTGGGCTTCATCAATGCCAACGACATCGCAACCTTGTGCTAGTAGGGCTATATTTGCCGCAGCAGGAACTGGTGTAGATCTAATTTCGTTACGGTTGTGTGAAACTACCATTTCTTCATCATAACGAGTATCGATAGAAGGTTTAAAAATCTCGACTTTTTGCTTTGCAAATTGTGCTCGTTTAAGCCTGCGAATCAACTCCTCGGTTTTGCCCGAAAACATTGAACCACAAATGACTTCAATCCAACCAAACTGCTCTTTATGGTTTACTGTGTTTTCTAAAAACATTTTTTGAAATTTCTTGCGCTAAAAATGAATTGTTTTTATTACTTTGTAACGAAAACAAAAATATTAAAAAACTACCGTTTTACTAACAATAATTTTAAAAGTTATGAAGAAAAGATTAGAAGCCGAATTGATTAGTATTGCACACCGAATTTTGAAACTTAAAAATGTATCTGAATTGAAGCAATTGCATTCTGAAACTCAAAAATTATATGAAACTTTATCAGTTTTGAAATTTGTTGAAGAAAACATGAATATCATTCAGCCTAAAATTGATATTGAAGAGGTTGAACAAAAATTAGAAAACGTATTTGACAAGCCAAATGAAATTCTAGATGAAGTAAATATTCTAAACAGTTCCATTCAGTCAAATTTAAATTCAACCAATGTTGAGATTAACGAGGAAATTACTCATGATAATGAAGAAATTATAACTATTGCTAACAAACAAGCAATAGAAGAAGAATCGGTTTCTGATACTGTCAATAATGATTTAATTGAAGAAAAAATAATTATCCAACCAGAAGGAGTGATTATTTCAAATGAAAAAATCGAAGAAGAAGGGATAATTATTGAGAAAAATGAAACGCTATTTATTCCTGAATTTGAGCCTGTAAAATCTGATAAAAAAGTAGAGCCAGTTCAAATTTCTTTCGATGAATTCAAATTTAGCGAACCAGTTTTTGAAAAAAAATCAGACCTTAATGTAGTAAAGCCTACAATATTAAATGAAAAATTATCAATAGGAATTAATATTGGTTTGAATGATAAAATTGCATTTGTAAAACATCTCTTTGGTGATAGTAATGAGGATTATATTCGTGTTTTGTCACAAATAAATACTTTTGATACCTATTTTGAAACTGTAACGTTCATAAATGATATCGTAAAACCTGATTATAATAATTGGGAAAATAAAGATGAATATGTTTTACGTTTTTTAGAATCAGTTGAGAAAAAGTTTGTTTAAAATTTATCCTTAAATTAAATCTATGGGAAAATTATTCATCGTTCCAACGCCAATCGGAAATCTTGAGGACATGACATTTCGAGCAATTCGTATTTTGAAAGAAGCAGATTTAATTCTTGCTGAAGACACTAGAACAAGTGGAAAGTTACTAAAACATTTTGAAATTGGTACTCATATGCACAGTCACCACATGCATAATGAGCATAAAACGATAGAAAATATTATATCAAGATTAAAATCGGGTGAGACCATTGCATAAATTTCTGATGCTGGAACCCCAGCCATTTCTGACCCAGGATTTCTGCTAACTCGTGCATGCGTAGAAAACAAAATTGATGTTGAATGTTTGCCTGGAGCAACAGCATTTGTTCCTGCATTGGTTAATAGCGGTCTACCAAATGATAAATTTGTTTTTGAAGGATTTTTACCTGACAAAAAAGGTAAGCAAACACGATATTTGGCTCTTGCTGAAGAAACTCGAACCATGATTTTGTATGTTTCTCCACACAAATTGCTTAAAACATTAACTGAATTTATAATTTATTTTGGCGAAGAACGACAAATCTGTGTTTCAAGAGAATTATCAAAACTTCATGAAGAAAATGTTCGTGGAACTGTTCGAGAAGTTTTAACTCATTTTGAAAACAAACCTCCAAAAGGTGAAATTGTAGTTGTTGTTGCAGGTAAATCGAGTAAGTAAATTTAGTGTTCAATCAAAAACAGAAGTCATCTTGCTTATTGTAAAATTATCAAAATTTATATCAAATAAAATAAACTACAAATCATAAATAATTAATTCTCGTTCTATTTGTCTTATTTGCTCTGATTGCATTCCAGCTTTTTCAGCATAAATATCCCAATTGAATAAAATTTCGTTGCAACGCTCAATAAATGTTTTTGGTTTTTTAATCCCAATATTTTTTGCAACTGCTAACAAATCTTCAAGTAAAATATCTTCCCGTTTTCCGTTCACACTCATTTGATGTGCTTTTAGCCAAAAATTATCAGGATTGTAAGCATAGGTAATATCATATGCAGGTGACAATTGCCATTTCCCATCAGGAAACATCAAAAAAGAAATGTTTTTTGTATGATCGTCTTGATTTCTTGACATTATGTTAAAAACCATTCTCCGATATAATTCTTCAGAATCAGAATATGGTAATTTTATTTGGCGCAAAACTTGAAATGCTTGTTCATAGGAATATGCCCTTGGCTGATTATAATCAAAATGAGCCAATCCGCACAAAGTTTGCATATGAATTTTTTTATTTTTTTGTCTATCAAAACGCTTAGTCATAAAATGAGAACGACCATTTTCTTGCATTAGTTTGCTTTCAGACATAGTAATTCCGCAATCTAAAGCCATTAAATAATAGGCATATTCAATATTTCCATAGCCCTTTGGATCTCCTAATTGCGCATTAGTAACGCCATCAAATTTTATTAACCAATAGTCAAATCCTTCCAAACCATCAATTTGTCCAGAACGCACTTCGTGTGTTTTTTCGTTGTATGCTATTACTGCTTTGGCACGAGCGCCACCAGCGGAACTTCCAACCTGTAAAATATCTGAATAGCCTTTCTCAGAATCGGTATTTGACTGAAAACTATTACGCTCCTCAAGAACTTCTTTTGCGAATTTTACTAATTCTTCAATTTCAATTTTGCTTGAATTTTCATTAAAAACATTATTTATAGGTTCAAACTCTAATGCGCCCATTCCTCGCTTTCCAATATAACAAAGTCTGTCAACTGGTGTGAAATCTTGAATGTTTTTTCCTTGTTGAGCCAGCCAAGCGTCTATAATTTGATTTCCAAATTTATCTGGCAAACTATCAGAAAGTAAACCAGGTAAACCTTTGAAAGTCTCGAAATTCAAATTTGAAAAAGAAAAAACCCTTTTGCCATTTTCAAATTCTGATATTGGCATCACAACTGGTGAAAGGTTTAAACCTAGTTTTGAAAAATTTTTATCGAATTCAAAAATACCAAGATTTCGCATTTCGTCCCAAAGAATAACCCCAACATTGTTTTCCCATAATTTTACATTTGCAATAGCAACCATGATCTATAGTTTTTTTGTTCGAGGTGTAGAGGCTTTTTTGCGGTATTTTTCCTGAGCTTCCATAACCATAATTGGACTAACCTCTGGAATTACATTAAATTCTGATAATAATTGAAGTTGTTCAAGAGCACGTAGTAGTTGAATCATGGTCATAAGATTTATTGCCTGACCGGTTTCCATTCGACTAATGGTTACTCGATTTACTCCAGAAATCTTGGAAAGTTCTTCTTGTGATATGTTTTTATTGAGTCGCATTTGCTTGAAACTTTTGCAAAGGGAGTCAATAATTGCATTATCGGACATTCCATACCAATTTTTATTGTAACTAGTTTGATACATAATACTTATTTTTAGTATTTAACTTATATAATATGTTACAAATTTACTGTTTTATTTTGGATTTTTATTTTCTTAAAAATTATTTTTAGAATCATTTTTGAAATTAATGAATTAAAATTCTACTTTCGTACAAAACATTGATTTTTCATTTTAATTCGTAAATTTTAATTGAACATGCGTTGGACAATCAAACCAAAACCAAATTTTGATAAAGTAAATCATTTGGCACAAGTCTTGAATGTTGATGCTTTTATAGCTACGTTATTGATTCAACGTGGTATTGAAACATACGATCAAGCCAAACTTTTTTTTAGACCGAGTTTACAAGATTTGCACAATCCATATTTAATGAAAGATATGGACAAAGCCGTTGCGAGAATTGAAAAAGCAATTACCAACAATGAAAATATTTTGGTTTTTGGCGATTATGATGTCGATGGAACAACTGCCGTATCATTGGTTTCATCTTATTTAAAAACCTATTATCAAAATGTGGCTACATACATTCCAGATAGGTACGAAGAAGGTTACGGAATATCATTCAAAGGAATCGATTATGCCGATGACAACGAAGTTTCTTTAATAATCGCATTAGATTGTGGCATAAAATCTTTAGATCATGTTGCTTATGCTAATAAAAAAAATATTGATTTTATAATTTGCGATCACCACCGTCCTGGTGCAATTTTGCCAAGTGCAATTGCAGTTCTGGATCCAAAACGAGACGATTGTAATTATCCATACGATGAACTATGTGGTTGTGGTATCGGTTTCAAACTAATTCAAGCATTGGGCGAAAATCGTGGTGATTCAATCGTAGATTTAGTCGAGTATTTAGATTTGGTTGCTACTGCAATTGCAGCGGATATTGTTCCAATGACTGGCGAAAACCGAATTCTTGCACATTTTGGATTATTAGTAATTAATCAAAATCCAAGACCAGGAATTCAAGCACTAATTGCTCAATCTAAAGTAAAAACCTTTACAATTACAGATGTAGTTTTTAAAATCGCCCCAAGAATAAACGCCGCTGGACGAATAAAACATGGCAACGAAGCAGTAGCATTGTTATCTGAATTCGATTTAGAACAAGCCACAATATTTGCATCAGAAATTGAGAAATACAACTCTGACCGAAAAGATTTAGACAAGCAAATCACAATCGAAGCTCTGCATCAAATCGAAGAAAACAAAGAACAAAATCGATTTACAAACGTAGTTTATCAAGAAGATTGGCACAAAGGAGTTATTGGTATTGTAGCATCGAGACTAATAGAAACATACTATAAACCCACATTAGTTTTCACCAAGAGTGGCGATAAATTAGCGGCATCGGCAAGATCAGTCAAAGGGTTTGATGTTTATAATGCTTTAGAAAGTTGTGCTGAACATCTCGAACAATTTGGTGGTCACATGTATGCGGCAGGAATGACTTTAAAGCCAGAAAATTATCCAAAATTTAAAGAGGCATTCGAAAAAGTAGTTCAAGAATCTATTTTACAGGAACAATTAAAGCCAGAAATTGCTATCGATGCTGAAATCGATTTTCAAGATATTACTCCAAAACTAATCAGAATTTTGAAACAGTTCGAACCTTTTGGACCATTAAATATGACGCCTGTTTTTTACACGAAAAAGATAAAAGATACTGGTTATGGAAAACCGATTGGTAAAGAAAATGAGCATTTAAAACTATTTGTAAGACAAAATAATTCCGAAGGTATTTCGGCAATAGGTTTTAGTCTTGGCGATAAACTAGAAATTACAAAAAGTCCATTCGAGGCCATTTATACCATTTCAGAAAATGAATTTAATGGAAAGGTAGATATGCAATTAATGTTGAAAGATGTTCGATGATACTGTACAGGTTTGACTTAATGTATGAATTAATAGTTCGTTAGGTTTTTGGATATATGTACTTTCAAAATTAAAAGATACTCATGAAAACCACTTCATTAAATTTCAATTAAAATTGCTTTTAGCCCAAATAGAAGTGGAAATCGTTTTTTGAAAAAGACTATTTTTTCTTTGATTTGAAGAACGACCAGCGGGAGTTCCTTCAAATCGATAGAAAAAAAGTCTTTAGAGAAAAACATTGAAACGAATAGTTGGAAATTGCTTCGAAATAAAATTGTAATTTTGTGATATGGATGCACCACCACTTGCTGAACGAATTCGACCACAAGAACTCAAAGATTATATTAGTCAATTACATTTGGTTGGTCCAAAGGGTTCGTTGACGCAGCAAATTACAAAAGGAATTATTCCGAGTTTAATTTTTTGGGGCGCACCTGGAACTGGAAAAACGACTTTAGCACAGATTATTGCACAGGAATCAAAACGACCTTTTTATGTTTTGAGTGCCATTAATTCTGGTGTAAAAGACATTCGGGATGTGATTGATAAAGCCAAACAAAGTGGCGGAATGTTCACTACCCGAAACCCCATTTTGTTTATCGATGAGATTCATAGATTTAGTAAATCTCAACAAGATTCGTTGTTGGCTGCGGTAGAAAAAGGATGGATTACGCTTATTGGCGCAACTACAGAAAATCCGAGTTTTGAAGTAATTCCAGCATTATTGTCGCGTTGTCAAGTCTATGTTTTGAATGCTTTCTCTAAAGATGATTTGCTGGAATTGTTGAGTCGTGCCATGAAAACGGATGTTTTTTTGAAAACTAAGAAAATAAAACTCAAAGAAACTGAGGCACTTTTGAGACTTTCTGGTGGAGATGGCA
>JANPDC010000200.1:0-5874 GCA_031431275.1 Bacteroidota bacterium | reverse complement strand
TTTGTTAGACACATCAAACTCCATGAATGTGGGCGATAAAATGGAACTAGTTAAAACAAATGCTAAATACCTAGTAGCAATACAACGTGAGTCAGACAAAATCTCACTATTAACTTTTGCAGATAAAACCAAAGTATTACTCGAGAACAAATCCTGTAATCTAAAAAACCAAATTAGTGATATAATCGATGATCTAAAAGCAAAAGGAGGAACCAATATCAATCAAGGAATAGAGCAGGCCATAGAAATTGCGACTAACAACAAGTTACAAGAAGGAAAAAACAAAATATTACTTTTCACAGATGGATCATTTAGTGTGAGTATAAATTCCGAGAAATTACTTCTAGCCTTGCAAGAAAAACAAATCAACTTCAGTATCGTATATCTGGGAGAAACGCTATACAAAGGCAATGCAAAAACGTTTGAACAACTTTGCGAAAGAACCAAAATAAAATTCTACGACATCAACAAAACCAATCTAAAAGATATTTTAATTAAAGAAGCAACAGAGTAATTTTTTCACTCATGTAGACGCTTTGTAGACGCTAAAAATTAGTTTGGTTGATGGGTTTGAGTTAGTTTTGATAAAAATTATAAGTTAAATAAAAATATTCAAAAAACTAAAAATCATGAAAGAACAAGAATTATTTAACGAAATAAAAAAAGCAAATATTGTTGAAATTGAAAACCTTATTAGTCTAGGATTAGATGTAAATAGTATAGATTCTAACGAAGACTCTCCATGGTATAGTTGGAGTCCATTGCATTATTGTATTTTTCGGGGTGGCACTAGTCAAAACTTTAAAGATATAGCATCTTTACTGCTCAAGAGTGGTGCTAATCCAAATATTAAAAACTCCCAAAATGAAAACTGTGTTGAATTTGCTATAAAATTCTTCGCCCCTGATATATTAGATTTACTAATTCAAAATGGGGCAAATATCTTTGGAACAGAAAATGAAATATTTGATATAATACTAAACGCTTATTACAAAGAAGAAGAATTAGATAGAAATCATATTGATGAAATTGAAGATGAAAAAGAAAAAGCTGCCATAGAAATTGGAGAAGGAGTAGCATTACAAAGAATGTTTCAAAGAGTAGACATGGTTGTTAAAAACGGGTTCGATTTAAACCATGGAAAATATTCGGCTGCTTTTTGTACTTTATTGGAAATAGAAGCCAACAATTTATCTTCAAAAGTTTTATTGCATTTATTTGAAAACGGAGCTAATCCACTACAAGTTTTAAATTCTGGAACAGATAATGAAATTGATTTATTTGAAGAAGCTTGCTTCAGAAAATTGCCAACAAACATTTTAGTAAAATATGCTGAAATTGTAGGAGTGAATCACGTTTTTGGCAATGCAGCACACATAACCCCATTATATTTTGCTGTCATAGAAAATAATGTAGATTTGACTAATCAGTTAATCAAATCTGGTGCTGATATTCATAATTTTAATGATATTGCCTTAAGACTTGCCTGTGCTATGGGTTCGTTTGAACTAACAGAGTGCTTAGTCGAAAATGGTGCAAGCATTAACATTGTTAATAAAAATGGGGAAAGTCCAATTCAAATTGCAGAAAAAGGAGGTTTTACAGAAATTGTAAAGTATTTAGAAACTAAACTTAATAAATAAGATTAAGATAAAATTCTACGACATCAACAAAACCAACCTCAAAGAAATTCTAATAAAAGAAGCCACAGAGTATTTTTTTCACTCAAGTAGACGCTTTGTAGACGCTCAAAATTAGTTGACGTTATTAATTTTAGATAGTTTTGGCTTGAATTAATAAGTAAAAAAATGTATTTCTATGTTGTGGGTATTTAAAGTTTAAATACTTTAGAAAATTAAAAATTATGGAAAATCAAAATAGTTTTGAACCAAAAAATGTTCTTAATATAGATAAATCAATTAGAATAGTTGATAATCAAAAAAAACTAATTTTAATAAGTGTTTTTGTGTTTTTAATTGTTTCAATATTCTCATTTCGATATTATTTTAAAAACAACAATATAGATGAAATAATTTCGGTAGGGATTGACCCAGTTGAAAAGAACTGTATTTGGAGATTATTTAGTTCTTCCAAAATTGAAAAATTCGATATTATTAATAAAAAAGTTTTGAATACAATCCCATCAAGACAAGATTCAAATTTTGGTTTTGAACTATCCAAAGGTAATACTACCAAAATTGTTATTAATTCGAAATACATCATTTTAAAAGATACATATTTTACATTTGTATATAATAAAGATGATTTATCAATATTTTGTACAGAAAAAAATATTGGAAAACTTTTTGGAAAACCAAATATAAAATTATCAAAATTTGCATTTTCATTTGACGAAGAAAATGAGGTATTCAGTCTTACAGATGAAAAAGATGATGAGATTTTATACTACTTTAATTCTAACGAAATTTTAACTTTTAAAGAAGGTGAAATTAAATTTAAGAAAAATTCTAATGCAAAATCATTAGGAACTATTTATTTTAATTTTATTAATTCTAGCCAAATAAAAGAAAAATACTATCATCCCTATATAATTGCATACGATAGTAATAATTTGGTTTTTTCATACCGAGCGAATAATTTAGAAACTGCTGAAAAATATTTATGTGGAATGTCAAAAGAAGGAAAAGTGCTATGGGAAATTCCTTTTCATGTTTTATTTAAAAAATCAAATATAGCTACTCCAGAAAAACTAAATAATGCAACTGTATCTGATCGAGAAAGTAAAATTAATCCAAAAATAAAAGATGGAATTTTATATTATAACAATGATTTTGACTTTATATATCAAGATGAAAAATTTCGTTTTGATGTAGATTATTTAATTTTTCATACTGCTACACTCTCAGCAATAGATGTGAAATCTGGTAATGTTATATGGTTTTATAATTGGCACAACGAAATAGAAGAATATACCGAGTCGAATATTCATACCAATAATAGTGGGCAAATATTAACAAACTAAAGACAATTTATTAAACTATAATTAACAGAATAAAACAAATCTAAATATCATGAAAAAAAATATATACTATGGATTATTTTTTATGCTATTAATTATTGGTATTTCAATAATGATAGTAACAAATATTGAAATTTTTATAATCAGTAAAGCAAATAGTGCCTCAAAACAGGAGTTAGATCTTTTACTAGTAATATTAGTGCCAATAGTAATGTTTTTGATTTCAATTTTGATTACAATATATGGTAACAAATTAATGAGCGAATTTGTAAAGAAACATTATATTTTAAATAAAAATATACTGAAAAATTATATAAAACCAAAACACAAAAATATTCGAGATCAATTTGTTTATACATTTATTATTCTTTTAGGAATTATTGTAATGTTATATAATAATCTAGATTTTGCAGATAACCGACTTGTTTCAACAGGTAACAGGTATGTAACTTATAATAAATATGGATATATGATTGGTATTTTAAATTACAATAAATTATTTATTGGTTTAAACATTTTTATTTTAGGTCAAATAGCCTTTAAATTTTATTATGGACCCTTAGTATGGTTACATAGAGAAAATAAAAAACAAAATAATTGTTTAACAACAAAGTAAGGTTAAACTCAGAATTTTCATTGACAATTACAAAAACAGAAAAATACAAATTACACTTTTATAAATTCAAAATAATTATTTAAAAAAAAACAACATGAAACACATTCAAAAAACAATACTCACATTTGCAATTACATTACTTATTTCATTACATGCAAATAGTCAAAAAATTGATAATAATTTATTAGGAAGATATGAAGGTCTTTATAGTTCTCATTATGAATTTGATGCTAATGGTAAAGTAATATATAACGATAAAGAAGGTATTTTTTTTACTAAAGGCGATTCTATAATTATTTTTGTAGACAAAAGTTCTGACAAATTTATAAAAGTAAAAAACAAAATTATTGGTGCATCAAAAAACATTAAAGATGAAGAATGGAGTAAAAAAACAATTGAAGTAGTTAGCAAAAGAAAAAATGATGAAACTGCGTTAAAAAATGCAAATTTACTTAACGAGTATTACAAGGCTATGAATATGAAAGATCCATACCTTTATTTATTTGCAAACAATATAAATCAAGAGAAAATTCAAAAAGTAAAAAACATTTGCGAAAAAGGATTAGGCATAGCCTGTTTAGGTTATTCAGATTTTTTATACTTTGAATACATAAAAACTGGTTCAGAAGGAAAAATGGCTAAAAACGATGAATTTGTTGCCACATGTAATAAAGCTATTGAACTTGGCGAAACTAAAGGTCATTTGAGCTTGGGAATTTATTACAAAACAATTGGAGAAAAACAAAAAGCTTTACAAGAACTAAAAAAAGGAAAAAATAAAGGTAATGATGATTGTACAAAACTTATTGATAAAATAGAAAATTAGAAACAACAGTTAGAATAACTAATTTCAGATTCAAAGAGCATGAAAACAAAAATAATAACATTATCTAAAAAATATAGTTTAGTAATATTAATTATCTTAACAAATACCATTGTTGCTCAAAGTCGAAATCAAGAAGTTCAAAATCTGAACCATTTAGTTGGTTTACTAAATAATGCAAATAATATAAATGTTGGTTTTTCTGACTATTCAATAAAAATTGTTAATTATCTTGATGATAAGCAACATACATCAGAAAATTTAGCCATTTTAAAAGCTTGTAATGCTAAAAATTACATGGAAGTTTTCAATCATGATCCGTTTAATACTTCTGAACATCAAGAAAGAGAAGGCATTAGAAGTGAGAAACGAACTATTGCGGTTGAACAAAAAGAGGCACAAGAAAAAAATAGTCTTGTAGAAGCTACTGCATATGTGTATTTAAAACATCGAAATGCCATTAAAAAAAACTTAATCGAAAACAAAATACAATATAGTTCTCAAATAAATAACCTGTTAAATAATTTTAACAACAGTGTTAGTAGTTTGATAGATGAGTTTACAAAACTGGCTGAACTAGTTCAAAAAGACGAACTAAAAAATGAAAATAATATTGAAAACAATGTCATTATAAACAAAATTAATATCATACAAAAAAAGTATTATGACAATCATCTTGCACTATACTCAAAACTAAAACAAGAATATCAAAAATATTTGCCCAAAGAGGAGGAAGGTCAAAAAAAATTAAGAGCTTCATTAAACCGACTTGATACGTCTTTAAAAATGCAAGAAGCAATAATTAATAATTTCTTAAATAAAAAACCTAATGATTTTGACACACAAGCCGCAGAAATCAAAAATGATTCTATAAAAGCCATGCATCAACTTGATGAGTATTTTACTGATACTTATGCATACAAACATCCTTTATTTGAAAAAGGTTTTCATGTAAATCAAATTGCACCATTTCAGTGGTATACTTATTTTTATGAAAGTAATATAAAATTACTTAAATGGATAGAAGTAGTCATAAAACAAAAAAATAATACAAAACAGGCAAAAGATTCTCTCTATGAGTATAATTCCGTACTAAAAAATTACAATGAACTTATTTATGATTACAATTATATAGTTGCTTTTTGTTCTCAAAAATGGTTTTACAAATCACTAAACACTTTAATAGACTTGTATGATGAAAAGGCTTTTACCGAATTACCGCCAGATACTAATACAGTTTTGGTTTTAAACAAAATATATTTGCCACATATCAGTATTTTTTCGTTATCTAACGATCAAGAAAATAAAATTGAGCTTGTAACTCAAACCGAAGACCAAAATCGCATCAACAAATCACTTCCACATCATTTAGTCTATTTGTTAGACACATCAAACTCCATGAATGTGGGCGATAAAATGGAACTAGTTAAAACAAATGCTAAATACCTAGTAGCA
>JANPDC010000199.1:0-17637 GCA_031431275.1 Bacteroidota bacterium | reverse complement strand
GAGCGAAACAAATTTTTGCTTGTTGCTCGGTTACTCCCGACAATTCGTACAGGATTGTGCCTGGACGGATCGTGGCCACCCAAAATTCTGGTTCACCACCAATTATTGCGTCATTTAAAAAACTGTTATAACTGTCTCCTTTAAGTTCTGAGATCATATTATTCGAAAAAGTTAAATTACTTGATACATTTCCTGTATTCACATCTATACCATGACCACCATATCCACCTGTACCAGTATATGAAAGGTTGGTAATTTTATTAGAATCAAAAGTAGAATTTGTAACATTCGCTGCAACGAGGATTCCTGTAGGGTCAGCACCTAAACCTGAAACAATATTTGAAATTGAATTTTTACTTACAACTAAACCATTATTATTACTTATAAAAATACCAAACCTCCCAATATAATCAGATGCTATTGCAGATCCAATTAAATTTTGACTTACAACATTTCCAACCTCAATAGTTGAAGCACCTGCAATTACTATTCCATAAAGAGATTTAGAAATAGTGTTATTTTGAATTGTTAACCTTTCATTAGTTGATTCTGCAATACCTCCGGCAGTAATACCACTTCCGCTAAATATACCACTAAAAGTTGTTGCTGGTGCTTGTCCAAGAATAATTAAATTCTTAAAAGTATTATCTTTAGCTCCATTGGTAGCACTTGCACTTGCATTCCAAATCACAAGACTTGATATACCAACATTAGTATTTGTTATGGTTAAATCTTTAGAATTTGTTCCAAGCGAACCATTGATGGTTACAAAATCAGCCCCATTTAATTTTATCAATCCACTTGCACTAGATCCAGTAATTGTTCTTGCTACACCTGTAGGTTGAATTAAAGTTGTAAAACCACCTGTAATTTCATTCAAAGCATTAGTTCCTAATTCTCCTGTCAAATCAGAAATGATATTGATTGTTAAACTAGAAGATGCACCACGATTATTGATATCTTCGAAAATACCACCGGCATTGGTCAAAGAAGGATAATTTCCGGCAGCACCAACTGTATATGTTCCTGCTAAAGGTGTTAAAACATTTACTGTTCCAATTATTTGATCATTTGAACTTACTGTATCACCTGTTAATTCTGCTTTAGCAAAAATTGCATAAGTACCAACGGCTGTTAAAGTCGCATTAGGGAAAGTTACATTTGTTGAAGCAAAAGCCAATATAGAAGGTATAACAAACGTCTGATTATAAACTTCTACTGATGCTGAATCAACAATTCTGTATCTTACTGTTACGTTAGTTTGATTTGAAGTTCCATTATTTGTAAATGATGCTTGTGGCGCAAATGCAACATTTATTGGTTTTAAACTTGCATTAGTTGGATTTATAAATGCTGTTGCTTGTAAATCATTAGGGACTAAAGCGATACCATCTTTTTCGTCAGCACCAATATCAAACAAAGTATTTAATCCTGGACGTGAATCTCCAGCAAAATCGTTCGGTACTGACAGATTCGCTGCTACATCAATAGCCGGTGAACCCGCTTGTAAATTCAAATCGGTTACAGATACATAAAGTGGATTTGCTACGATACTATTTGCATCTTGTCCAACGGCAGTTTGTAATGTGGCAAGATCTGTAAGATCAACTCCACCATACAATCCTACAAAACTTCCTGTTCCATTAGCAAAATAAACATTATTGTTTACTGTTAAACCTGTTGGATTAACTCCAGTTCCACCTACTCTTGTTGCATAATTTTTCCCAGTAGCACCTGCATTACTTCTTGCATTAAAGAAGATATTATTTCTAAAACTTCTAACGTTAACCGTTTGAGTTCCATTAAAAGCAAATGAATTAGCCGTCCCAGCAGTTGGAGCACCACTAATATAAACACTGTTATGAAGTATAGTATTTGTTCCTACAACTTCATTGAAACCGTTCACTGCGATTGCGTTTGGAATTCCTGTTCCAAAACGAATCATATTGTTTCGAAAAATGTTGGTACCTCCAGAAATTTTTATTCCATTTGCTTCTGCAGATGCATTGGTTGATGAAACATTCAAATCATAAATTAAATTTCTTTGAATTAAATTTCCAACACTTGAGCCACTTATTTGAATACCAGTAACTGTTCCTACTCCAGCAACACTAGTATTTGATAAATTGTAAATTGTATTTTGAGAAACAGTTGTTCCTGTTGCACTAGCATTTCCTAATATTATACCACTTACTGACAATGCAGCAGTTGTGTTTAATGTATGTATAGTATTGTTAATAATAGTAATTCCATTTGAGTTATTTAAACAATTTATAGCCGTAACAGCACCACCAACACCAGTTGATAATAAGTTATTGATTACGTTTGATCCTATAACAATTGATGTAGCAGTAGCAACTGTATTTCCAATTGTTATTCCTGTAATTGTCCCTTGACCAGTAATGTTTGTAATTGTGTTGTTTGACAATGCAGAAACTCCATTCCAATAGGTAAAGTTCATAGCATTTATAGTTGCTGCACCTGTTGTCAAGTTGTTTAAAACATTTCCTGTTACCGTTCTTGTCGCAGCGGTTCCACCATCGGTATAATTTAAACCTGTTAACGTAGTTGCCCCCGTTAAAGTAACATTAGAGAAATTATTATTAATACAGTTTGAAATAGCACCAGCTGCAGTCGAACCGTTATCAGTTACAAAAATGACAGTACCTCCAGCTCCAGTTTTATTAAAAGCAGTTACAATTGTATTTCCAGTAACCGATTTTGTTGCTGTAGCAATTGCAGAAAAAGTTTGAGAGATAAAAGTTACACTACCAGTAGTATTTAATGTAATATTAGTAAATTTATTGTTATCAATCGTGGTAAACTGATTTACTGACTGAGCCAAAATAAAAATAACTGCACCAGAAGCGGCAACTGTGTGTCCAAAATTATTAAAATCGTTACTGTTTATATTTAACGTACTAGTAGCACTTGCAGAACCCGCAGGATAATTTATACCATTCATTGCACCAGTGGCTAGTCCCGATTTTAAAGATATACTGTTGTTATTAATTGTATTAGTAAATGTTGTTGTTGGGGAATTTGAGGAACCTGGTACTTGTATGCCGTTAAGGGTTCCAGCAGTAACTCCTCCAACAGAACTTGTAACGGTATTATAGGAAATATTTGTTCCGTTTGAGTTTCTAACTAAAATACCATTTACTGTGCCTGATACATTTGCAAAAGCAGAGAAAGTTCCTGTTGTTCCATAATTAGTTATAGCATTTCCAGACGCTAAAGAATTACCTCCAACATCAACACCTGTATTTTGATCTGCAACTGCAGTTGGTCCAACAATCACAATTCCGTTATTGACATTGCTAACTGTATTTGCATAAATTTTCAATCCGCTGTTCCCTCCAAGTACACCAGTCGCCGTGGCTGGGGTTGTTGCAAGAGTCGCTGAATGTGTTGCATTAGCATAAATCCCAAAGGTGTTTTGATATATTCTATTCAAAGCAATACTATTGTTTTGAATGGTATTATTTTGAGCACCATTTGTTAGTGAGGCATATAATAGAGCAACTCCCCATTCTGTCATGTTATTAGTTGCCGCAGCAGTAATTACATTGCTGTTTTCTTGCATTACAAAACCTTGCAAAATGATATAATCTGCTCCAATAAGTTTAAAAATTCCATCAGTTAACACACCCGCAACTAAGGCTGCATTGGCAGTAATTACACTCCCGTTTCCTTGAATGGTAATTGTGTTTGTAGCATTACCTTGTGCAGTTATAGAATAACCACCAACTGGAGCCGTTTCATTTCCCGCTAAAGTAATAACTACTGGACTTGAAATAGTTGCTGCGTTGAGAGCCGTTATTGCAGCATCTAAAGTTGCATAACTAGCTGCAAGTCCAGAACTAGAGTTTGTTGTAACCTGGGCCTGAGTTACCGTAGAGATCAATACTAGTATTGTGACTACTAATGTACTTTTTTTCAATACCGAGAATGTCGAAATGAAATTGAGTAAAGATTTTTTCATAAATAGGTTTTTAAATTAATAGATTTTGGTATTGTTTACTTTTCAATACAGCCCGCTAATATAATGTATAATTTTTACTCAAAACTAAATAATCTATCAATATTTAAAATAATTTATTAACAAATTAATTTTTATTGAAATGATGTTATTTTAACTAACAATTTAGTAAAAATGCAATTTAGAAAATTTTTAGTAATCCTTAAAAGTAAAATTTAAAAAACATATTGAAACATACATACTTAAAACTTGCTGACTTGTTTTAACTTTTTTTTCAAAAAAAATACCCTCAAATAGTATCAAACTTTTTGAGGGCAATCTATTTCTATAATCTTTCTTTTAAAATTTTATGCTTGTCCAGCAGGACCAAAACTCAAAGGGATGGCTGGTTGCTCAGTGTCTTTTATTTCTCCGTTTGCAAGTTCAAATCGATGCACGTTTTCTGCTAATGCCTTGATTAGACGTTTTGCATGTTGTGGCGTCAAAACTATTCTTGACTTGACTTTTGCTTTTGGAACTCCTGGCATGATACAAACAAAATCCATCACAAATTCGGAGGCAGAATGGTTAATTATTGCTAAATTAGAATAAATTCCTTCTGCAGTTGCTTCATCAAGTTCAATATTAATTTGTCCTTGTTGCTGATTGTTATTATCGTTCATTTTTTTTAGTTTTTATAAATGTGTAGAATATAAAAAACCTAACAGTCCGCCAAAGCGTGACTGTTAGGATTAATACTAATTTTGAAGATTAAAGTTACTAAAATTTAGTAATTATACTCTTCTTTACTTGCCATCATTTGATTGTACTCTTCTTTTGAACCTACAATTGTGTTGTCGTATTCTCTCATACCTGTTCCGGCTGGGATTCTATGACCTACAATTACATTTTCTTTCAAGCCTTCTAAATAATCTACTTTTCCAGCAACTGCTGCTTCGTTTAGAACCTTTGTAGTTTCTTGGAAAGAAGCTGCCGAAATGAATGATTTTGTTTGAAGTGAAGCTCTCGTAATACCTTGCAATACTGGAGTTGCGGTAGCCGTGATTACTTCACGAGCAACTACCAAGTTTTGATCATTACGTTTCAACAAAGAATTTTCGTCACGCAATTCACGTGGTGAAATAATTTGTCCTGCTTTTAGATTTGATGAATCTCCTGCATCTTCGACAACTTTCATTCCGTATAATTTATCGTTTTCTACGATAAAATCTTTAGTATGAATCAATTGCTCTTCTAAAAATAAAGTATCTCCTGGATCCATTACTCTTACTTTACGCATCATTTGACGAATTACAACTTCAAAGTGTTTGTCATTGATTTTTACACCTTGCAAACGATACACTTCTTGAATTTCATTAACCAAATACTGTTGAACAGCGGCTGGCCCTTGAATTCTCAAAATATCTTCAGGAGTGATTGCTCCGTCAGATAATGGAACTCCTGCACGAACGAAGTCATTTTCTTGAACTAAAATCTGAGAAGAAAGTTTAACTAAATACTTTTTAATCTCTCCAAATTTAGACTCTATAACTATTTCACGGTTTCCACGTTTGATTTTTCCGAATGAAACAACACCATCAATTTCTGATACTACTGCTGGATTCGATGGATTCCGAGCCTCAAGAAGTTCCGTAATTCTTGGTAAACCTCCTGTAATATCTCCTGATTTAGAAGAACGACGTGGAATTTTTACTAAAATTTTACCTGCCTTGATTTTCTCTCCATTTTCAACCATAAGGTGTGCACCAACTGGTAAATTATAAGAACGAATCAATTCTCCATCTTTACCATAAACTAATAAAGTTGGGATTAATTTTTTGGCTCTAGATTCAGAAATTACTTTTTCTTGGAAACCAGTTTGCTCATCGATTTCAACCATAAACGATTGACCTTGCTCTAAATCTTCGTAAGCGATTTTTCCTGTAAATTCAGAAATAATTACCCCGTTATATGGATCCCATTTACAAATTACAGCACCTTTTTCAACAACATCTCCGTCTTTTACGAAAATACTTGATCCATAAGGAATATTGTTAGTAGCTAATAGAATTCCTGTTTTAACATCAATTAATTTCAATTCTGTTGAACGAGAAACTACAATATCAACTGCATTACCATCGTTATCTTCACCTTTTACAGTTTTAAGATCTTCTAGTTCTAGACGACCTGCGAATTTAACAAGAATACTAGATTCTTCAGAAATTCCACCCGCAACTCCACCTACGTGGAACGTACGAAGTGTCAACTGTGTTCCTGGCTCTCCAATTGATTGTGCGGCAATTACACCAACAGCCTCACCTCTTTGAGTCATTTTTCCAGTTGCTAAATTACGTCCGTAACATTTAGCACAAATACCTTTTACTGCCTCACAAACTAATGGCGAACGAACTTCAACTTTCTCGATTGGAGAAGCCTCAATTTGACGCATGATTGCCTCGGTTATTTGTTTTCCTGCTTCAACCAAAACTTCATTGGTAAGAGGATTTATTAAGTCTTGCAATGCAACACGTCCTAAAATTCTTTCTCCAAGAGTTTCTACTATTTCTTCGTTTTTCTTCAAAGCCGAAACTTCGATTCCTCGTAATGTTCCACAATCTTCGATATTTACTATAACGTCTTGAGAAACGTCATGCAATCTTCGAGTTAAGTAACCCGCATCAGCCGTTTTCAAAGCCGTATCTGCTAATCCTTTACGAGCACCGTGAGTAGAAATGAAATATTCTAAAATCGATAATCCTTCTTTAAAGTTAGATAAAATTGGGTTTTCAATAATTTCTCCACCACCAGCGGTTGATTTTTTTGGTTTAGCCATCAATCCACGCATACCAGTTAACTGACGAATCTGCTCTTTAGATCCACGTGCACCAGAGTCAAGCATCATGTATACCGAGTTGAAACCTTGTTGGTCTTCACGGATATTTTTCATTGCTAATTCTGTTAATTGTGCATTTGCAGATGTCCAGATGTCAATTACTTGGTTGTAACGTTCGTTATTGGTAATTAAACCCATATTGTAATTTGCAGAAATTCCTTCAACTTGCTCACGAGCATCTGCAATTAATTTTGTTTTTTGTTCTGGAATACGAATATCTCCCAACGAGAATGACAATCCACCTTTGAAGGCAAATTTGTAACCCATATCTTTCATTTCATCCAAGAACGCTGCCGTTGTAGGTACGTTTGTTACGGCAAGAATGTGACCAATAATGTCTCTAAGATTTTTCTTAGTTAATACATCATTAATATATCCTGCTGCTTCTGGCACTACCTCATTAAACAATACACGACCTGCGGTTGTTTGAATGATTTTATACACTAATTCTCCGGCTTCGTTGAAATCTTTTGCTCTAATTTTCACTCTAGCATTCAATTCTAACATTCCTTCGTTTAGTGCAATATTTACCTCTTCTGCAGAATAAAAAGTTAATCCTTCTCCAAGAATTTTCATTTCTGGAGTTGACAAACGCTCTTTTGTCATGTAATATAATCCCAAAACCATGTCTTGAGAAGGTACAGTGATTGGGGCACCGTTTGCTGGATTCAAAATATTATGTGAAGCCAACATCAACAATTGTGCTTCAAGGATTGCTTCTGGTCCAAGTGGCAAGTGAACTGCCATTTGATCCCCATCGAAATCCGCATTAAATGCCGTACAAACTAAAGGGTGCAATTGGATTGCTTTTCCTTCGATTAATTTTGGTTGAAATGCTTGTATACCCAATCTGTGCAATGTAGGCGCACGGTTTAGTAAAATTGGATGTCCTTTGATTACATTTTCAAGAATATCCCAAACTACTGGTTCTTTTTTGTCGATTATTTTCTTTGCAGATTTTACCGTTTTTACAATTCCACGTTCTATCAATTTACGGATAACGAATGGTTTGTAAAGTTCGGCTGCCATATCTTTTGGGATACCACATTCGAACAATTTCAATTCTGGTCCAACAACAATTACCGAACGAGCAGAATAATCTACACGTTTTCCTAGTAAATTTTGACGGAAACGTCCTTGTTTTCCTTTTAATGAATCTGATAAAGATTTCAATGGACGGTTTGATTCTGTTTTTACAGCAGATGCTTTACGAGTATTGTCAAACAATGAATCTACTGATTCTTGCAACATACGTTTTTCGTTTCTTAAGATTACTTCTGGAGCTTTGATTTCCATTAATCTTTTTAGACGGTTGTTACGTATGATAACACGACGGTACAAATCATTCAAATCTGAAGTTGCGAAACGACCACCATCAAGTGGCACTAATGGACGCAATTCTGGCGGAATAACTGGAACTACTTTCATAATCATCCATTCTGGACGATTTTCACGGTTCAAGTTAGACTCACGGAAAGATTCAACTACTTGTAATCTTTTTAATGCTTCTGTTTTTCTTTGTTTTGATGTTTCGTTATTCGCCGAGTGACGCAAATCATAAGATAATGCATCTAAATCGATACGCGCTAACAAGTCCATAATACATTCTGCTCCCATTTTGGCAACAAATTTATTAGGGTCAAAATCATCAAGATATTGGTTGTCTTGTGGCAAAGTATCAAGAATATTCAAATATTCTTCTTCGGTCAAGAAATCAAGTCTTTGAACTGGTTCTCCGTCTGGAGTTTGTGCAATACCAGCCTGAATTACTACGTAACGTTCGTAGTAAATTATCATGTCTAATTTCTTAGATGGCAAACCTAATATATAACCAATTTTGTTTGGAAGTGAACGGAAATACCAAATGTGAGCGATTGGCACCACAAGGTTGATGTGTCCTACTCTGTCACGACGTACTTTCTTTTCGGTTACTTCTACTCCACAACGGTCACAAATGATTCCTTTGTATCGGATTCGTTTGTATTTTCCACAAGCACATTCAAAATCTTTTACTGGTCCGAAAATTCGTTCGCAGAAAAGTCCATCACGTTCTGGTTTGTGGGTTCTGTAATTTATAGTTTCTGGCTTCAACACCTCGCCTCTTGACTCTGCCAAGATAGATTCTGGTGATGCCAATCCAATAGATATTTTGTTAAATCTTTTTACTTGATTTTTATCTTTTTGGTTATTGCTGTTGTTATTTCTATTGTTCATCATAGTTTTTACTATTGATATTTATTTTTTTAGATTTTAGAATGAAGATTTCAGATTTAGACAATGCTGAATTGAAATGTGAATCTTTTTAGCCCCGATAGCAGTGGATCCCGATTTTTCATCGGGAGAAACGGATAGCGGGATTGGCTCCTGAAAAAAACATTATTTTAAATTATCTGCCTCGGGTTACTTCTCTAAACTTTAAACAGACTGTTTAAAGTGCTAATTATAAAAAATTATAAAAAATCGGAACGATTGACGGGTCTTTATCTTAAAAACTATTGAAAATTAAATGGGATTAAGAGACGCGATGAATCGCGTCTCTGCCCAAAATATTTATTCTTCTAATCGGATGTCTAAACCTAAACCTTTTAATTCATGCATTAATACATTGAACGATTCTGGTAATCCTGGTTCTGGCATTGATTCTCCTTTAACGATTGCTTCGTAAGTTTTGGCTCTTCCGATTACGTCATCTGATTTTACTGTTAAGATTTCTCTTAAAGTAGAAGATGCTCCGTATGCCTCGAGTGCCCAAACTTCCATTTCTCCGAAACGTTGTCCTCCAAATTGAGCTTTACCTCCAAGTGGTTGTTGCGTTATCAATGAGTATGGTCCAATAGAACGAGCGTGCATTTTGTCGTCTACCATGTGTCCAAGTTTCAACATGTAGATTACTCCAACTGTTGCTGCTTGGTGGAAACGTTCTCCTGTTCCACCGTCGTAAAGGTGTGTGTGTCCGAAACGTGGTACGCCTGCTTCATCAGTAATTTCATTGATTTGATCTAGTGATGCTCCATCGAAAATTGGGGTTGCATATTTGCGCCCTAATTTTTGTCCAGCCCAACCAAGAACGGTTTCATAAATTTGCCCGATGTTCATACGAGAAGGTACACCCAATGGATTCAATACGATATCTACTGGAGTTCCGTCTTCTAGGAACGGCATGTCTTCGTGACGAACGATACGTGCAACGATACCTTTGTTTCCGTGACGTCCCGCCATTTTATCTCCAACTTTCAATTTACGTTTTTTGGCAACATATACTTTAGCAAGTTTTAAAATTCCAGCTGGTAATTCATCACCAACTGTTATTGTAAATTTCTCACGACGTAATGAACCTTGTAAATCGTTTAGTTTTATTTTGTAGTTGTGGATTAAGTCGTTTACCATTTTATTGGTAGCGTCGTCTGCAACCCATGTTCCTTTAGATAAATGTGCGAAATCTTCGACAGCATAAAGCATTTTTTGGGTGTATTTTTTACCTTTTGGTAAAACTTCTTCACCCAAATCGTTCATTACACCTTGTGATGTTTTTCCGTTTACGATTAGGAATAATTTTTCTACTAATTTGTCTTTTAATTCCACAAATTTAGTTTCGAATTCCATTTCGAGTGCCGTTAAAGCATCTTTATCTTGTGTACGTTTTCTCTTGTCTTTTACTGCTCTTGCGAACAATTTTTTGTCAAGAACAACACCATGAAGTGATGGAGACGCTTTTAATGAAGCATCTTTTACATCGCCAGCTTTGTCTCCAAAGATTGCACGAAGCAATTTCTCCTCTGGAGTTGGATCTGATTCTCCTTTTGGTGTAATTTTTCCGATAAGAATGTCGCCAGGTTTCACTTCGGCACCAATTCTAATCATTCCGTTTTCGTCCAAATCTTTAGTAGCTTCTTCTGAAACGTTAGGAATATCATTTGTAAGTTCTTCGTTACCTAATTTTGTATCTCTAACTTCTAATGAATAATCATCAACGTGAATAGAGGTAAAAATATCGTCACGAACCACTTTTTCAGATATTACAATCGCATCCTCAAAGTTATATCCTTTCCATGGCATGAACGCTACTTTTAGGTTACGACCTAAAGCTAGTTCACCATTTTGAGTGGCATAACCTTCTGACAATACTTGACCAAGTACTACTCTGTCTCCTTTGCGAACAATAGGTTTCAAGTTGATACTTGTAGATTGATTGGTTTTTCTGAATTTAATTAAATTATATGTTTTTTCATCTTCTTCAAAACTAACCATTCTTTCTTCTTCTGAACGATCGTATTTGATTGTTATGATATTTGCATCAACGTATTCAACAACTCCAGGTCCTTCTGCGTTGATAAGAACTCTAGAATCAGACGCCACTTGACGCTCTAAACCTGTTCCTACAATTGGTGCTTCTGGACGTAATAATGGAACTGCTTGACGCATCATGTTTGATCCCATCAAAGCTCTATTCGCATCATCATGTTCCAAGAAAGGGATTAATGAGGCAGATATTGAAGCAATTTGATTTGGAGCAACATCAGTGTAATGAACTTGTGAAGGTTCAACAACAGGGAAATCTCCTTCTTGACGTGCAATTACGTTTTCGGCAATGATTTTACCTGAAGCATCCATTTGGATATTTGCTTGAGCAATCATTTTTCCTTCTTCTTCTTCAGCAGATAAATATACTGGAGTAGCGTTTAGGTCAACAACACCATTTTTTACTTCACGATATGGTGTTTCAATGAAACCCATTCCGTTTACTTTTGCATACACTCCAAGTGAAGAAATCAAACCAATGTTTGGCCCTTCGGGAGTTTCAATAGGACATAAACGTCCGTAGTGCGTGTAGTGAACGTCACGAACCTCAAAACCTGCTCTTTCACGAGAAAGTCCACCTGGTCCTAGTGCTGATAAACGACGCTTGTGCGTTATTTCGGCAAGAGGATTGGTCTGATCCATGAATTGAGACAACTGGTTGGTACCAAAGAAAGAGTTGATAACTGATGATAATGTTTTAGCATTAATCAAATCGATTGGTGTAAACACCTCGTTATCTCTAACGTTCATTCTCTCACGAATAGTTCTGGCCATACGAGCCAAACCTACACCAAATTGTTGCGACAATTGTTCTCCAACAGTACGAACACGACGGTTAGATAAGTGATCAATATCATCAATCTCTGCTTTAGAGTTGATCAATTCAATCAAATATTTCACGATTGTGATGATATCTTCTTTAGAAAGTACTTGCTTGTCCATTGGGATATCTAAACCTAATTTTTTATTCATTCTGTAACGACCAACTTCTCCTAGATTGTAGCGTTGATCGGAGAAAAATAGTTTATCTATAATTCCACGAGCAGTTTCCTCATCTGGCGGTTCAGCGTTACGTAATTGTCTATAGATATGTTCAACAGCCTCTTTTTCAGAATTTGTTGGATCTTTTTGAAGTGTATTGTGGATAATTGCGTAATCTCCTTGATTTGCATCTTCGTTGTGAAGCAAAATAGATTTTACGTTAGCCTCGATAATTTCTTCTACATTATCTTTATCGATAATAGTATCACGGTCTAAAATAATTTCATTTCTTTCGATAGAAACTACTTCGCCTGTGTCTTCATCAACAAAATCCTCATGCCAAGTGTTAAGTACACGAGCAGCGAGTCTTCTTCCGATATATTTTTTTAAACTTGTTTTTGAAACTTTAATTTCTTCTGCAAGGTCAAAAATTTCAAGGATGTCCTTGTCTCTTTCGAAACCAATCGCTCGGAATAAAGTTGTAACAGGTAATTTTTTCTTTCTATCGATATAAGCATACATGACGCTATTGATATCGGTAGCAAATTCTATCCAAGATCCTTTGAAAGGAATTACTCTTGCAGAATATAGTTTGGTTCCATTTGCGTGAAAAGATTGACCGAAGAAAACCCCTGGAGATCTGTGAAGTTGAGAAACAACAACACGCTCAGCACCATTTATAACGAATGTTCCGCTTGGAGTCATGTATGGAATTGTACCAAGATATACATCTTGAACAATTGTTTCAAAATCTTCGTGCTCTGGATCTGTACAATATAGTTTTAGACGTGCTTTCAATGGCACACTATGTGTAAGTCCTCTTTCAATACATTCTTGAATTGTGTAACGAGGTGGATCTACAAAATAATCAAGGAATTCTAATACAAATTGATTTCTCGTATCTGTAATTGGAAAATTTTCCATGAAGGTATTGTATAAACCTTCGTCGCCTCTTTCATCTGATTTAGTTTCTAATTGAAAAAAATCTTTAAATGATTTTACCTGAACATCGAGAAAATCTGGATAGTTCGGTATATTTTTTGTAGAGGCAAAATTTAATCTTTCAGTATGATTTGTTATCATCGATGAACAAAATTTTGATTAAAAAAAATAAATTTTTGTGTAAAACACTTTTTAATTTATAAAACAATCTATACTTTCTTTTTTAATCAATACCTCTTTAAAAATGGCACAAGAGCAAACTCTTTGTTTTATTTTTTTTCATCGTATTGATTTAAAAACACTTTCGTATTTTAAACTATTTTATAATAAAACTTGATATAATTTTATTATACGAAAAATGGTTTAGGTCATTGAAAGTAATTTTCAAGACCTAAACCCAATTTCCTAAAGGGTGTTGAATTATTTTAATTCAACAACAGCTCCAGCTTCTTCTAAAGCTTTCTTAAGCCCTTCGGCTTCTTCTTTAGTTACACCTTCTTTTACAGCACTTGGAGCGCTATCTACAACATCTTTTGCTTCTTTAAGACCTAAACCTGTAAGTTCTTTTACCAATTTCACAACCGCTAATTTAGAAGCACCTGCTTCTTTTAACATAACTGTAAATTCAGTTTGAACATCTTCTGCAGCAGCGTCACCACCACCTGCAGATACTACTACTGCAGCAGCAGCTGGTTCGATACCGTAATCATCTTTTAATATTGTTGCTAATTCGTTTACTTCTTTAACTGTTAAGTTAACTAATTGTTCTGCGAATTGTTTCAAATCTGCCATTTTTTCTATCGTTTTAAAGTAATTTGTAAAATATAATTTATTATTGTGCGCGTTGCAATGTCTTAATTAAAAATTAAGATTAAACCTCTTCTGATTTGAATTGGTTCATAAGAGCTGAAATAACTCTTTGTGCTGGAGATTGAAGTAATCCGATGATTTCTCCAATAACTTCTTCTTTAGATTTCAATGTTGCCAATGCATCTAATTGATTGTCTCCAATGTAAATTTCAGAATTAATAAATGCACCTTTCAAAGAAGGTTTATCAGATTTTTTTCTGAAATCTTTCATTATTTTCGCTGGAGCGTTGGCTACTTGTGACAAAAATATTGCGGTATTACCTGACAATGTTGTTGGTAAATCACCGTAATCATTTGCTGAGGCTTCCATTGCTTTTGCAAGTAATGTGTTTTTAACTACTTCTAACTTGATACCCGCTTTGAAGCAAGTTCTTCTTAAATTTGAGGTAGTTTCTGCATTTAATCCCGAAATATCTGCAAGGTAAACTATGTTTGAACCAGCTAACTGTGCAGTTAAATTTTCAATCGCGATTGATTTTTCTTCTCTAGTCATACTAAAAGTTTTAACTACTTAATTATACTGCTTTTGGATCCAAAGCAATTGCTGGACTCATTGTGCTAGTTAGGTAAATACTTTTAATGTAAGTTCCTTTAGCCGCAGTTGGTTTAAGTTTGATTAATGTTTGGATTATTTCGTGAGCGTTATCTACAATTTTATCAGCATCAAAAGAGATTCTTCCGATTCCTGCATGTACGATACCCGTTTTATCAACTTTAAAGTCGATTTTACCCGCTTTAATTTCGGTTACTGCTTTACCAATTTCCATTGTTACAGTTCCTGTTTTTGGATTTGGCATTAAACCACGTGGTCCTAAAATACGACCTAATGGACCTAATTTACCCATAACTGCTGGCATGGTAACGATAACGTCAACATCTGTCCAACCGTCTTTAATTTTTTGAAGGTAATCATCTAAACCAACGAAATCTGCACCTGCTGCTTTAGCCTCTGCTTCTTTATCTGGAGTAACAAGAGCCAAAACTCTCATCTTTTTACCGTTCCCGTGTGGCAATGAAACCACACCTCTAACCATTTGATTTGCTTTTCTTGGATCTACACCCAAACGAACTGCAATATCTACTGATTCATCAAATTTAGCAGAAGAAATTACTTTGATTAATGCCGAAGCGTCTTTCAAAGAATATAATTTGTTCTTTTCAATTTGTGAAGCAGCTACTTTTTGCTTTTTTGTCAATTTTGCCATTTCTTACTTAAATTAAAAAGGAGCAGTCCCCGTTACAGTTATACCCATTGATCTAGCAGTTCCTGAGATCATACTCATTGCAGCTTCAATAGTAAATGCATTCAAATCTACCATTTTGTCTTCTGCAATTGTTTTAATTACGTCCCAAGTTACACTTGCTACCTTTTTACGATTTGGTTCACCAGAGCCTGACTTTAATTTTGTTGCTTCCAATAACTGGACAGCAGCAGGTGGAGTTTTTACGACAAAATCGAATGATTTGTCTTTGTATACAGTGATTTGCACTGGGCATACTTTGCCGGCTTTATCTTGTGTTCTTGCATTAAATTGTTTGCAAAACTCCATGATATTAACACCAGCAGCTCCTAAAGCAGGTCCAACCGGTGGCGATGGATTCGCTGCACCTCCCTTTACTTGTAGTTTAACTACTTTACTAATCTCTTTAGCCATTTTTAAAAAAAATTTAAGACATTGCTCTGTTTGAAGCGAACAATGACATTATTTATGTAACAATATTATACTTTTTCAACTTGCGTAAAGCTTAATTCTAATGGTGTTTTTCTTCCGAAGATTTTAACCATTACTTCTAGTTTACGCTTTTCTTCATTAATTTTTTCAACAGTTCCATTGAATCCGTTGAAAGGACCATCAATTACCTTAACTGTTTCTCCAAAAGTGAAAGGGATGTGATGCGTATCTGCATTAACAGACAATTCATCTACTTTTCCTAACATTCGATTTACTTCTGACATTCTTAAAGGAACAGGTTCTCCACCTTTCATTTCACCAAGAAAACCAATAACGCTAGGTACTGATTTTATAATATGAGGAATTTCTCCTGAAAGATTTGCCTCAATCATTATATATCCAGGAAAATAAACCTTGTCTTTGGAGATTTTTTTACCGTCACGAACCTGAACTACTTTTTCAGTAGGCACAAGAACTTGAGTAATGTAATCTTCAATGTTTAGACGCTGCACTTCGTTTTCGATGTAAGCCTTGACTTTATTTTCTTGTCCACTTACTGCTCTAACTACATACCACTTTTTTAGGCTTGATTCAGTCATTTGTTTTTAAATTATACTTTATTTAACCAAGTAAAAAATACACCTAAAGTTCTTTCAAAAACCATATCAACGCCGTAAGTAGCCAATGAAAAGGTTACCGAAAATATAGCAACAATTACTGTTAACTTTTGAACATCTGCCCAACTAGGCCATGTAACATTTGATTTTAATTCTCCGAAAGATTCCGAAATATAATCTATAACTTTTTTCATTGTTAATTTATTTTGCACGGGCGGAGGGATTCGAACCCCCATCAACGGTTTTGGAGACCGCTATTCTACCCTTGAACTACGCCCGTTTGTTAAAAACCAGTACCGATATTTATCGACACTGGTTTTTTAAAATATTTGAATATAATTATGCTACGATTTCTGTAACTTGTCCTGCACCTACAGTTCTACCACCTTCACGGATTGCAAAACGTAAACCAATGCTCATTGCGATTGGGCTTAATAAAGCTACATTTATAGTTAAGTTATCTCCTGGCATAACCATCTCTACTCCTTCTGGTAAAGTAATAACTCCTGTTACGTCAGTTGTACGAACGTAAAACTGTGGACGGTAGTTATTATGGAATGGTGTATGACGACCACCTTCTTCTTTTTTCAAGATGTATACTTCTGCTTTGAAAGTTGCGTGTGGTTTAACTGAACCTGGCTTAATAATTACCATTCCTCTTTTGATATCCGCTTTGTCAATACCTCTTAAAAGTAATCCAACGTTATCTCCAGCTTCTCCTCTGTCAAGGATTTTACGGAACATTTCAACTCCAGTTATTGTAGATGTTAATTTCTCAGCACCCATTCCAATAATTTCAACTGGATCTCCTGTGTTTGCAATACCTGTTTCTATACGACCTGTTGCTACAGTTCCACGACCTGTAATTGTGAATGAATCTTCAACTGGCATCAAGAATGGTTTTGCGATATCACGAACTGGTTCTTCAATCCACATATCAACAGCTTCCATCAATTCAAGAATTTTTGGAGTCCATGCTGCGTCATTGTTTAATCCACCTAAAGCTGAACCTTGAATAACTGGACAGTTGTCTCCATCATATTCATAGAAAGAAAGTAAATCTCTGATTTCCATTTCTACTAATTCTAATAATTCTTCATCGTCAACCATGTCAACTTTGTTCATGAAAACTACCATTCTAGGAATACCAACTTGGCGACCTAAAAGGATGTGCTCACGAGTTTGTGGCATTGGACCATCTGTTGCTGCAACTACAAGAATTGCACCATCCATTTGAGCAGCACCAGTAACCATGTTCTTTACGTAATCAGCGTGACCTGGACAGTCAACGTGTGCGTAGTGACGATTAGCTGTTTCGTATTCAACGTGAGATGTGTTGATTGTAATACCTCTTTCTTTTTCTTCTGGAGCATTATCAATTTGATCAAATGATTTTGCTTG
>JANPDC010000198.1:0-33946 GCA_031431275.1 Bacteroidota bacterium | reverse complement strand
ATTCAACTTTTACACGAAATGCTTTTGAACAAATCCTACCAAACTTCACAATACACCACTTTCAAAGTTTTTGAACCAAAAGAACGGCTAGTTTTTAGACTTCCATACTTCCCCGATCGTATTACCCACCATGCTGTAATGAACGTTTTAGAACCAATATTTACAAATCTATTCACGGCAGACACTTACAGTTGTATAAAAGGAAAAGGAATTCACGGCGCAGCTCGTTCCGTCAAAAAAGCATTAATTGACAAATCGAATACTAAATTTTGTTTGAAGTTGGACATTAAAAAGTTTTATCCAAGTGTTGACCACGATGTTCTAAAACAGTTATTGAGACATAAATTTAAGGACAATAACCTACTTTGGTTGTTAGATGAGATTATTGACAGTGCGGACGGTTTGCCTATTGGAAACTATTTGAGCCAATACTTCGCTAATTATTATCTAACTTATTTTGACCATTGGATCAAAGTTTTACCACACGCACACAATGCTTCGTAAAAGCATTAAAAAACGATTTGCAAAGGCAATATCAAAAAATAAAAATAAAGCCACGATTGCCGCCTACAAAGGTTGGACAAAACATTGTAATTCCAAACACTTACTTAAAAAATTACTCCCAAATGAATAACTTTAAAAACTTTGGCATCAAGCCCGAATTATCCACTTTCACAGGCGATAAAATCAAAACAGATAGGGTTTTAAATGCCGAAATAACAGTTTTAGATTATAAAATAGAAGATTCAAAAGTAAAAATAGGCACAAAACTTTTAATACTTCAAATAGAAAAATCAGGCACAAAACACGTCATATTTACTGGATCAACAATACTAATGCAAATGATTGGTAAAATTCCCAAAGAAAATTTCCCGTTTATAACCACAATAATCAAAGACTCCGAACACTTAGAGTTTACTTAAAAAAAAACACTTATGACACTACCATTTAGCACAAAACTCAAAGGAAAACCAACTTATTTCGTTGAGAAAATTTTAAGGGGAATAGAAATAAGTAAAGACCCAATTAACTTATTAGAATATTGGAAATTTACAGGGTTTGATTTATTTTCAAAGCAAATGATAAAACCAAAACTCCACACCATACGAGACGACAAAAACGATCGTTGGAAGGTTGCAACCAAAATAGATTTTTTTATAAATGCACGCCAAAAAAGTATGTTTAGGTTTGCTCCAGTTCTGCCAGTTGTTAGTATTCAAGAATTTGTTTTGGAATATGAACTAAGTTCTAGCCCCATAGGGCGAGGAGCTTGCGTTTGGATTGACAATGTTAAATTTTGGTGGTTTGATGATATTAATAAAGACGATCAAAAAATGTTACATTTTGCTCAAAACGATGGCTTCGATACAATCGAAGACTTTTTCGCCTATTTCAACAAAGATTTTACAGGAAAATTAATTCACTGGACAGATTTAAAATATTAATAAAAAGTATATATTTGAATTATGGAAAATAAATTAAACACCAATCCTGAGTTAGTTTACTTATGGATTTATGAGGCTAAAATGAAACTTATGGAAAAAGGTACTAATTATAAACATATTAAAGTGTTAATGCCAAATTATTATCATGTAATAATGGACAATTATTTTCATGGTTACAGTTTAAAACAAACTTTGATTAAAAAAGGTAGTATTAAAGTATTTAATATATCTATTTTACCACATTACAAAAATGAAATTGTAATTTATGACGAAATGTGGAATCGAAATACACCTAATACAGCACAAATTTTAGAACTATAAAAATTAAAAATTAGAATTATGGAAAAAAAAATAATTGATTTTTTATGCAAAGGTTTGACACAATTAGAGATAAGCAATAGTTTTAAAAAAGATAATATTAAGCCTAATAGTTTGAGCATAATTGAGAAAACATTAAAAAAAATTAGAAAACAACACAACGCAAAAACTAATTTTGAATTGGCTTACATTATTGGAAAAAATGAAAGAGAATCTAAAAATTAGTATAAATGTGATTTTCCGTAAAGTCTGTTAAAATAAATATTATATATTTGTACAATCAATTAATTTTCATGAATTATTTGATTAAAAATTAGAAAGTAAAAACGAGCGAATTAGTACACCGCTCGTTTTTTTATTACATTTGAAAATAATTTAAAAAAAAACAAATATTATGAAAGTATTAAAATGGATTGGAATTGTAGTTATAGGATTAATTTTATTGGGATTATTGCTTCCTGATACAGATAAAAAACCTAAAAAAAATAGTAATGTTACAGAAACTATAAAAGATGATATTGAAGTTGTTAAATCCTCGGAAACTGTTAGTCAAAACATGAGTACGATTCATGTAGAGTTAAAGAATAATACCGATAAATTGCTTACAACTGGACAAATAAAAACAATTTATGAAGATAAAAAAGGAACTATTGTAGGTACTGGTTTGGGAGCAATATTGAATTTACCATCTGGAGCAACTAGGGTTATAGATTGTTTGGCAATGGATATTGTTGGAGCATCAAACTATAAAATCGAAGTAACACCTTTACTATATGAATAAAACAAGCCTATAAATAACGCCAAAACCCAACTCGAAAAGTTGGGTTTTTTTGTATTGTTTTTTTATTTACTTTTGCTATATGTCAAAGGCGGTGATAAATAGACAAATCGGGATTCAAAAAAATAAGTTGTTGCGCTACAAACTTATTAAAGAGTTGTATGTATTGCACAAAACTGAAGATATTCCTACAACGGTTGTATGGCGCAAATACATCATGCCTATCTATCCAATTTCTCGCACTACTTTGTACCAAGTTTTAAATACGGGTATAACTAGCGAACTTAACAAAATTGAAGCCTTTCAGGCGCAACAAACGAGTTTGTTTAATTAATATTTAAACATTGGTTAAACCTACTGAATAACTTACTTTATATTCTTGAATTCCATCGTCTCTCACATTTCTTTGTAAACCAGTTCTAATAAGTTCGCCACTATTTGGCATAGGGTTAAACCCTTGCACTTTTTGATGTACATTTTCGATTAAATCCCAAATCTGCCAAGAATGATTTTTTTGATTTTGTGGAGCCAATCCGCTAGTATTAGTAAGTTTTAAATTAGCGATAGTTAGCGTAACTCTTCCTTCAGCCATTTGTCTGTTTATCGGTATAGCCCTTTTGTCCATTCCAATATTACTAAAATTTAATGCGCTTATATCAATGACTACAAGCGGAAACATAGTTGGCGGATTTGGGCTGTAGTTGTCTAACTGCCCCCAATCTTCATCGACATATTTTAGTTCTGGAATAGATGCTATTTGATTTTGTAGTGATTGTAAAAAAGCCTTCATATTATTTTTTTAATAGTTTAAATAGTTGTTGTTCCAAGTCTTGCATGTTTTTATTGACAATAGTTTCAATACTTTTTTTAACAATTTGATGATTACCAATAAACTGGCGTTGTTCTATTTTGATGACGTGTCCTACTTTCATAAGTGCCATTCCTTTCCATTGTAATGCTTCCGCCGAAAGTCTTGTGTTTCTATCGCTTTTGCCTTTACCAACCGCTCCTGAACTTTTGTAATACATTGCCCAAAAAAAACTTTTCATTTTTTGCGTTACAATTATATTTCCTCCTTCGTTATGAATCGAAGCATAAGGCAATGAACTGGACCAGGATATTTGTCCGTTTTGAATTTTTACTCTTATCGAGCGGCGAAGTCCACCCGTTCGCATCATTAGAGAGCCTTTGTGGTTTGGTAAACTGGAATTTTTCCAAGCACGATCAAAAAAGGCTTTACGCTCAAAATTTCGGTCAAACTCATCGCTTAAATCAACCGAAACATCTTGAATAATATTTTTTATAAAATCATTTGTGAGCATTTATTTTGGTTTTATTTCTTTGATTAATGTTATTGCTTTTGCTCCTGCTACTTTAGCATAAGGATGATTTGGAGGCATTAACTTTTGGTTTTTACCTGGATTAAACCTGAAAATTTCTAATTTATTTTTACCGTCTTTCCCTATTTGTGTAGTTGCAATTTTGCCAGATTCAATTGATTTTGCGGAATCACTAACATGATATTTATCTTTTAGAACTTCGACAACTGTACAACGGCACTTCCAACCATTTGGAGGATAAAAACTATTCCAAAAAGGATCTTCTTTTGGTAAATTAATATTTTGCAATGCTTGGTGTTCTGGTCGCACTCGGTTGTCATTTGCAGTTCGATATTGCAAATAATATCTATCTGTATTGTCTAATGTAGACCATTTGCTTGCCATTTCTGCCGAACTCGTTGCAAACTGATATTCAGACTGCAAATAGTTTTGATTGTATTGCAAATTCAATGAATTGAAATCAGTTTGAACCTCGGAAAATGATTTTAATTTACCTTCTGAATTCAACAATAATTGCGAAACTTCGGTAAGTTGAGCATGTGTTTTTAGCCCACCAAATAAAAAAGCATCGTTTTGCAAAGCATTTCGAAGCGAATCGGGCATATCGTTGTTTTGAATAGAGAAATTTAAAATTTTATAATTCTCATTAATCAAATCTTGATATTCTTTGATGTTTTTTAAATCATTTGGATTATATTTTCCAAGTTCAAATAACTTTTTATACGCTAATTTAGCAATTTTTAAAATGTTTTTAAAATCATACGAAATAGATAAATTTAGTTGTTGTCTTTGAGCATTACAATCAGGACAACTACAATCATACAAAAAATTTAAACGGCTGTGTAATGCACTAAAATAGGTTTTCGATTGTTGGGACAACTCGTAAGTTGTCCCTATACGAAAAAACCATCTTCAAAATTTAGTTTAGTTGGTGTTGGTTGTTGTTTTGCTCCAGTAACTTCTATTCCGAATTTTGTTTTTACCCACGTTGGATCTACTTCTAAAAAACTTGCAGCCTGTGTAGTCATAGTCCACAATTTGTCTAAATCCTCAGAGGCATCATAACCATAAATCACACCTTGAGGCAAAATACCCAAAAGTTGCAAAGCAGGAATAACGGTTGAATTCCAATATTGCTCAAGTAATGACAAATCACTATCGACTAAATCTGCAACAATAGACAACGAAGATTTTTCTTTACCATTGCTTCCGTTTTTAGTGTCTTGACCAACGTTTGCTCCCGAAATTCCCATTGATATTTCGTTATTACATAAATTAATTAAATTACTATATACATCCCCACTAGTAGAAACTCCTTTAGCAAATTGAAAATCTTCGGAATCGTCAATAATAAACCAAGCCGCCGATCCCATATCGGTCATCATTTTTTCTGCACGTTTAACCATGAGTTTATCTTGAGTGTTTGTTTTCATTACACGAGGTGGAATTCCGTATATTTCGCAAAGTTCAGACCAACAACTTTGCGCAAATCTTTTAAATAAAATATGAGGTACACAGCCATTAATTAAACCAAAATCGTCTTTTTCTCCAAACTCAATAATCCAAGAACCATATTCTTTCATTTCACGATACTTAATTGCTTTGTCTTCAAAATAATCTAAAAACAAACAGCCATATTTTGGTTCAACATTTTGTCTAGGGATTAAATTGCAAATCAATTCATTATCCTTGTAATCAAATTCAACTAATGAATGCCCAAAAAATCTAGTTTCCAAAATGGCTTTGTTGACATTGTACAACCATTTTTTATTTTGCAATAATGTTGTGAGTTCAATATTTGTTTTGCCCGAGACATCTTTTATTACAAAAGGTCTCGAAAGACTTTTGAGCAATCGATTGTTCATTTGTGATTGAAAATGAAGATCTACTTTTGCATTATCAAATAAATTGTACAACATCCAACGTTTTGGCAAAATATAAAGCAATGCAAGGTTTTGAGCATCATTCCAATTTTTAATGTCTTGACGAGTTCTCGAAATTGTTTTGCCAATAATTTGTGGAACGTAACTTGTTCCACTTTTAGAAACTGGTCTGCCAGAATTGGCAAGTGTAACCATTTCAGTTTGCTTTGGTTTGAAATATGCTATGGTTTTGTCTAAAATAGTCATAATTAATATTGATGTTTAAATTTTGTGTTTGAACCAAAACTAAAAGGTTGCATACTATCATTAGTATCATCACGAACTAATTGAGGCAATGAAGTTAAATTTATTGTTCCTTTTGCAATTTTTGTAAACCAGTCAATTGCACGATCGTAGCGTTCTTTTGCTTGTTCATAAATAAAATCAGCATTACATAGCACAGCAATGTGCCACTTTGCTAGTGTAATAGCGTGTTGTAAAATAAGTGCATTACGATCCAAACCTGTTGTTGCAAAAATTGCATTTACATCATACAATAATCGACCATCTAAATAGTCTTTTTTGTTAGGATTTGGAGTTAAATAACTTTTGGCTTCTTCAACAGCGGCGGCAAGAGCTTGCAAAACAATATCGTCATTGCCTTCTGTAATTTGCGTTACCTGATAGTTATAAATAACTTGTGGTAAATCTTGTTTTGTTAAAAACATATCAGTGTTGTTTTATGATTTTTGCTATTATTTTAACCCATTTTGTTTTGTAGGGATTAAATTTACTTCTAGTAATTTCGCCCCTAAAAATATGATGTTCAACATAGATTGGAAAACCCAAAATATCAACACCAATTCGATACGTTGCAATCTGTTGTTTTTCTTTTTTTGCCATGTTAATATTTTCTATTAGGTCTAAATCCTACGGAATAACTGGTTTCGTCTTTGTCTATACTATCTTTTAGAATCCAAACGCCACCCTCTAACATATCAGGTCCATCCATCATCTTTGAATTTGGATCTACTCCTAAAAATTCTTCGGACATCCTTTGCATGTGTGGATTATCTTTTTCTTCTTCATTAAAAATCAAATTACCTTCTTTCCAAATTGGCTCTAGAGTTCCTTCTATTCTATTAAATTTATCACTTTTAGAGCGTTTGTCTAAAGACATAAAAAGCGGAATGACTTTCAAAAATTTACTAATGGTTTTTATTAAAGGTTTAATAACCTGTTGAAAAAAAGGATCTTGTAAACTATTGTTTTCAATCCAATTTTTAAAAACATCAACATTTTTAGACTTCACATAATTATTAGCACTATACAGATAATTCACAAACGTAGATTGGCTCATATAATCTAGCCATACTTTATATAAATAGAATTGACCATCTTTGATTCCAATCACTCCAATGGCTTTTCTGGAACTGCCACTAGTATCTTTGTTAGACGTTGCAGGGTCAGCATAAGTCAACACTTTTTGACAACTTTTAAGCGGTGGACATTTGCCCCAATGTACTTTTTTAAATATTTTACCAATGCGTATTGGATTATTATAATATTCTTTTTGCTGTGAACTGGTGGTTAATGGTTTTAATGCCCTATCAATCATCGCCTCGGTGTTTTTCTCTGGCCATGTAGATACACCATTTTTATCTCGAATATTTATAATTTCGTGAACATCGGATTTTTGCCCCATTTCGGTAATGCAACAATATTTTGAAATAATGTTACCACAAACAATAATAAGCAAAGGAACCGATATCGATCGGGTTGGTATTAAAGCCTGTTCAATCCACTGGTATTTATTTTCAATGGTAGTTGGATTTCTACAATCTTGATCCGTGTCAATATCATCAATAATAATACAATCTGGACGGTTGGCATCGTTACGAGTTCCACGTGGGTTTTGTCTAGCACCAATAGCCCGAAACGAAACTCCTTTTTGTGTAATAAATTCACCAGCTTCCCAATTGCCTAAACTTTGTTGGTTGCCATAATCATTAATAATTCTATCATTGATTTCAAGAATTCTTTTATAGGGCAAAAGCAATCGTTCAGCATCGTCATAAGTAGCAGAAACCAACAAAATCGTTTTCTTTTTACCAGTTAATGCCAAATAAATAACCTCCATCATAGTACGTCCAGATTTGGACAATTCACGAGACCAACTTCGCACCTCATACCATTCGGGATTGTCTAAAACACGTTTAGTTGCTTTGATATGAAAAGGTGCGGGTTCTGCAGTATAGAAATTTGGAAAGTAATATTTAAACCATTTTTCGGGATTGGCTTCAAGGAACTTAATTCTTTTTGCTTTGATTGCGGGAGTTTCGTGTAAATCAATAGGAGTTGCTTTCAGAGAGTTATCTCTAAATTCTTGCCAATCTTGCAAATGGTTTTTATCACTCCTGGTACTCATTATTTTTTCATTTTCTGATTAATGAATCCATCGCAATATTTAGTCAATTCGTTTGCGAAATTTGAATCTTGAAAACGTATAAATTGAATGAGTTGTTTGCAGACTTCTACCGTTTCACCAATGTTGGTTTCTGTTTCTAATTTTTTGATTGAAGAAGTAATTTGCATAATAATAGCCGCATCTTTTGTGGTGGCTACATTACCTATTTTTATAGGATAATCTTTTGGGTTTACTATTGGAAATTCTAAATATTCATTACCCTCTAAGTCTTTTAATTTTATTGGTTTGAGTAAGAACGTTGGAACATCATATTGAATTGGTCGACTAAATATTTCCTTGTTTATAGTTTCAAGTTGTTTATATAAGGCTGTTAATTGATTATCCTTGGTTACCAACATCGAAACTTTTAAATTTTCCCAATTATCATCTTTAATCCATTTGCCAATTGTTTTTTCGGTCACTTTTAAGCGTATCGCAATTTCTTTTTGCGATACATTTTCGTTTACGAATAAAATCTTTGCAAAGTCTTTTTCAACTTGTTTTTTAACTGCCATTTTATGATTATTTCAAACAAAGTTGTGTTTTTTACACGTTGCAAAAAAATTCTTGTTTAATAGTTTTACTACTTCATAAACCTAATAAACACTAGCGTTAATGGGCTGTACACTTATTTTTTTACTTTGAATAACTATTTAATATTTGTCATCTCAAAGAAAAATACAAACAGTTAAAAAATGTCAAAAATTATAAATCCTTTTGTTTTTAATGATGAAAATGTAGCCAATAGTTACGGGTTTTTTATCATGACCGATGGGATTGATTTAACCCGTTTCAATCAAAATCCTGTAATGCTTCAAGATCATTGGAATTATACCGATGATGTTCTTGGAAAATGGGTGGACGTAAAAAAGGAAAACGGAAAATTAATGGGTATTCCTGAATTTGATGCAGTTGATGCAGATGCAAATAAAATTGCTGGAAAAGTAGATCGTGGGTATATAAAAGCCTGTTCTATGGGAATTGTTTTCAATAAAGAAGACATGGTTTACACTGGTGAAAATGTCATTTTAAAAAATTGTGAACTTATAGAAGTTTCGATTGTTGCTATTCCGAGCAATAAAAATTCAATTCAATTATTCAAATCACCAGGAGTTCCTTTTGATGAATCTGAAATTACAAACTTGACACTTTCACTAACTAAAAATGAAAATTTAAACTTAACAATTGATATGAAAAAAATCATTTTAAATCTACAGTGTCTCATGGCACTTGGTTTTTTGGATGCGCCAAAAGACGGAATTGATGAAAGCGAATTAGAAAGCAAAATTTTAGGGCTTTCTGGCAAAGTAAAATCTTTGGAAACTCAAAACCAAAGTTTACAAACTGCAAATGATGCTATGATAGCAGCCCAGGATGCAGCGAGTTTAACTCATGCCACAGAATTGGTAAATCTTGCCATCACTCAAGGTAAAATTACAGCCGATAAAAAAGAAACTTTTTTAGAGTTGGCAAAAACAAATTTGGCTTTAGCAAAACAAACTTTAGAAAGTATTCCTGCAAAAGTAAATTTTGGAGAATCAATTTCAAATACGGTTGAGACTAGCGATGTTAAATCGCCAGATGACTTTGAAAAATTATCTGATGAAGCAAAGTTGGCATTTAAAACCAATTCACCAGACGAGTACAAAAAAATATTTTCATAATCTAAATTAAAAAAATATGCCAGCAAATTATGCAGAGGTATGGTCAAGTAGAGTAATTCAACTTTTGACCAATCAAAATCTAGCCGCTTGGTTAGATGGTATTCCAGAACTAGACACAGCCGTTGCTGAAATGGGATCGGGTGAGGCGTCAGAATTGAATGTGATTCACATTCCGAGAACGAACTTTAATCCAAACGTATTAATAAACAATACGGCTTATCCAATTGCTATTCAAGCATACACCGATGATGAAGTGATTGTTGCGCTTGACAAATACCAAACGGAAGCCACGACTTTATCAGATGATAAAATTACTGGATCTTCTTATGCGGTTATTGATGCGGCTACAAAACCGCACATTATTGCTATTAATGCAAGAAAATTCAGAAAAGCAGCACATGCACTTGCTCCAGTTTCAAATACTTTTGGAACTCCAGTTATTGCTGCTACGGGAACACCACTTGTAGCAGGAGATCCGAATGTGTTAACCTATCAAGATTTGATTACGTTGAAAAATGCTATGGATGCAGACGATACCGTTCCTGTAGAAGGTAGACGTTTGGTATTGTCTTACCGTCATTGGAATGACATTTTAAGAGATAGACAATGGTTTGGCGATAAACTTGTGAATTATAACACAGGAATGCCCGCACCAATTATTGCAGGTTTCGAATTGTATCAATACAATGGTAACGCTTTGTTTACATCTGCGGGTGTTAAAAAACCTTTTGGAACTGTAAAGGCTGCAGGAGATCGTGAATGCTCTTTCGCTTTTTGGATAGGTGGAGTTGCTAAAAAAACAGGGATGACAAAACAGTATTTTTTACCAGCATTGTTGTCACCTCAAACCCAAGCAAATGTCTTGAATTATCGTCACTACTTTATTGCAGTTCCTTTTCAGCAAAAAGCAGTTGCGGCAATTTATTAATCAATAATTAAAAGCCGTTTTAATTCAATTTAAAACGGCTTTATTTAAAAGTTACTATGGAATACTTTATAGCAATGGTCATGATATTTATAAAAAAATACAGTCCATACATTGTTGGAGGTTTATTTGGTTCAATCATTCATAGAATGAGAACCGAAATGAACTTGATGACTTTTTTAAAGTCAATTGTGATGTCTGTTTTTATTTCAATCTGTGTTGGTATAGTTTGCAAAGACTATTTACACGTAGAAAATGAAAATATCATTTTTGTATGCTGTGGAATTTCGGGAACTTTTTCTAAAATTATTTTAGATGAACTGGAGCAATTGGTCAAACTTGGTTTTATTTATATCAAAAATAAAATAAAAAAATCATGACATCACTAGCCATAACAGCATTATTAAAGGCTCAAAGCCAAATTGGTGTAAATGAAAAACCAAAAGGAAGTAATGCAGGTCCCGAAGTTGAAATTTATTTGGAATCTGTTGGATTAAAAAAAGGATATGCTTGGTGCATGGCATTTGTTTACTGGTGTGTTTTACAAGCATCTTTGAAAAGTGAAATCACTAATCCACTTAAAAAAACAGGAGGTGTATTGGCGCAATTCAATGCTTGCAAAGATTTTATTGTAAAAATTCCTCAACCTGGTTACATATTTATTATGGATTTTGGACACGGAGTTGGACATACTGGATTTGTTGATAAGATTTTACCAAATGGTAAAATACAAACAATTGAGGGCAATACTAATGATGATGGAAGTCGTGAAGGATATGAAGTTGCTATTCGTATTCGCAAAATTTCACAAATAGCAGGATTTATTAAAATTTAAAACAAAAACAATGAAAAACATAAAAATCTTAGGTTGTTTTTTGTTCGTTCTCAATGCATTGGTTAGTTGTTCCAGCAGCAAACCAATTGCATTGCAGAATGAAAATCAAGAAACAAAAATAATTACACAAACTGTTCATGATACCATTTTTAAAGTTGAAAAAGACAGTAGTTCTTTGGCAGCTTTAATTGAATGTCAAAATGGAAAAGCAGTAATCAAAAACATTTCTCAAAGCGAACCAGGACGTAACTTAAAAAGTCCAAAGGTTCGCATAGAGAATAACATTTTAAAAGTTGATTGCGAAGCACGAGCCAATGAATTATTAGCAAAATATAAATCAACTCATGTAGAATCTAGAAATAAAAAAACAATTACAAACACCATTGAAGTTAATAAATTAACTTTTTTTCAAGAACTACAAATCAAAGGTTTTCGACTTTTGATTGTCATCCTATTACTATTAATCCTATTCAATAACATTAAATCAAAACTTTAAAATGGAAGAAATTTTCACTTATAATCCAACTTTAGAAGTTGTATTTGTCACATCAGATGAACAATTTTTTTATAACGAGAATGATGCAAAAGCATACGCAAAATCTTTAAAGGATAAAGCAATTATCGAATTAAAAAATCCAAATCTACATGAAGAAATTGAGGTTGATTTTGAACATGTTTCTGAAGTTCAAGAATCTGAAATCGATTCAGAAGTTTCAATTGTTGATGAATCAGAAGTAAATATAGAAGTGCCAACTGTTGATGAACCAATATTAACTCCAGAAGTAACAATTGTTGAAGAACCTGAAATCGATTCAGAATTTGCAACTGTTAATGAATCAAAAGTAACTGCAGAAGTTTTAAAAGTTGATGAACCAACTGCAAAAGTCGTTGGTAATAAAAATAACTCAAATTCTAAAAAATAATGAGACCAGGAGTAAAAGTAGGTTTTGAAAATGGTAACATTGGCACGGTTGCTACAAGTCCCGACGGAGTTTGTAGTATCGTTGCAAGTGCTACTGCAAATGGAACTTTTTTACTGAATGTAGTATACACTATTTTTAGTCTTAAAGAGGCAGAAACGTTAGGCATTTTGCCAACAATTGCTAACTACGAATTACATAAAACCATCCGTGAGTTTTATGATGAATCAGGAACTGGAACGGAACTATGGATCTATGGCGTTGCCAAAAGTAGAACTTTAGATCAGTTAGTTGCAGATAGTCAAATACTTTTGACCGCTTCTAATCGTCGAATTCGATTTGTAATTATAAAATATGCTCCAGCAGTTGCAGAAATAACCACAACTGCAGGTTTACGAGATGGATTTCCTGCAACATTATTAGCAGCGCAAACTATAGCCGATGATTTTACAAATAATAAAATTCATCCTGTAAACTTTATTATCGAAGCCTACAACTATACAGGAGTAGCGCAAGACTTGGTCGGTTTTGGACTGGCAACTACAAACCGTGTCAGAGTGCTAATTGGCGATACTGATACTAGAACTGGGGCTAAACTATCAAAAGGTGCGGCAGTTGGTGTATATGGTGGTAGATTGGCAAAAAACCAAGTTCACATTAGTGCAGGACGTGTAAAAGATGGGGCATTGAAACCATTACAATTTTATATACTGGACACACCAGTTGAACAAGTGAATGTAGATGCTATTTACAACAAAGGTTTTAACACTTTTGTTGCTCAGGTTGGTAAAGCAGGATTTTATTTTATTGATGATTTAATGGCATGTACTGTTGAAGATGATTATCACTATGGTCCGCAACGTCGAGTAATTGATAAGGCTTTTGTAATTGCTAATTCAGTATTGACAAATTATATTCTTGATGATTTTAATTTGGTTGATGGGGGCAAATTATCGCCAATTGATGCTAGAACAATAGAAGCCGAAATCGTTCGAGTAATTGCTCAAGAAATGTCTGCTAATGGCGAATTGTCTGTGGACGTTACAAGAGCAAATGATACTGGTGTAAAAGCAATAGTTGATACTACAAACAATGTGGCATTAACTGGAATCATAAAAGGTAGAATATCTGTAAAGCCTAGAGGTTACGGTAGATATTTAAACTTTACAATTGGGTTTACACTTTAATCTTTAAATCAAAAAAAATGAGTTTTAATTCAAGAGAATATGAGTGGTTTGACATTACTGTAATTATCGGAGGCGTTGACATGTTGACGATCAGAAGTGTGAAAGTGAAAAAGAAACGTGAAATTGAACCCGTGTATGCAAAAGGACGACAGCCTTATGCCCTGCAAAGTGGGAACGATTCTTACGAAGGAGAAATCGAATTATTAAAATCTGGATTTGATTCCTTGGAAGATGCAGCGGGTGGAAATATTTTAGATGTCAATTGCGATATTTTAGTTCACTATGGCAACCCTGCAAAAGGAGATGTCATAAGGTCTAAAAAAATCACAGGAATTCGATTTACAGAATGCGAAGAGGCGGCAAAACAAGGAGATAAATTCATGCCAGTAACCTTACCATTTATGGCACTCGGAATCGAAAATGTATAATCAATAATCCCGAGAAATCGGGATTATACTAATAAAAAACAAACAAATGAACACCGAACAAAGCACTACCGAAGTTTCAAAAAATATTGCCACTACAGAACAATTGGCTATTTGGAAAAAAGAATATGGAGAATTTTTTGAAATTTCCATTGAAGATAAAATTTGCTATCTAAAAAAGCCAGACCGCAAGGCGTTGAGTTTTGCTTCGCAAGTTGGATCTGATCCTATGAAATTCAACGAATCCATTTTAAAAAATTGCTGGTTGGCTGGTGATGAAGAAATTTTGACCAATGATTCATTTTTTCTTGCCGCCTCTACAAAACTAGATCAAGTAATTGAATTTAAAAAAGCCGAACTCGTAAAGCACTAGAGTCATCAGATGTTGACGAAAACGATTGGCTTCGAATAACAAATGCTCAATTGCGCTATTACTTTCACATAGCCAATCCTGATGACTTATCGGATAACGAATGGGCACAACGATACAACGAATTACAATATATCCGTAAAAAGGAAAATCAAAGCGAATGAACAATACCCTAAATTATTCGATTCTTATTAATAGCAACTTTGAGAAAGTCAATGGTTCTTTTAATATGTTTCAAAATAATATCAGCACAGGTATCACTAAAATTCAAAAGCAATTGAATAGCATTAGTCTAAATGCTATGATTCAAAATATTAGTTCTGCTGCCGATGGTTTAACATCGATTAACGAACCAGGGATGAAACTAAGTTCGAGCCTTGCAGATTTAACTGCAATAACTGGAGTAGCAGGAAAAGGATTAAAAGAGATTGAAGGCTATGCCCGTGAAAATGCCAAGACTTTTGGAACATCTGCCGCCGATGGTGTAGAAGCCTATAAACTCATTTTGTCACAATTGACTCCCGAAATTGCAAAACAGCCCAAAGCATTACAAGCAATGGGAAATTCAGTTGCTACATTGTCTAAAACAATGGGTGGTGATACAGTTGCTGCAACCGAGGTTTTGACAACTGCAATGAATCAATATCAGGTTTCTTTAGATGATCCAATAAGAGCTTCAAAAGATATGGCTAGCATGATGAATATAATGGCGGCATCTGCTAAAGAAGGATCTGCTGAGTTGCCTCAAATAAAAGCAGCTTTAGAACAAGCAGGAATGGGTGCCAAAATGGCAAATGTATCTTTTGCAGAAACTAATGCTGCTATTCAAATCTTAGATAAAGCAGGTAAAAAAGGCAGTGAAGGTGGAACGGCTTTTAGAAATGTTTTAGTTAAATTAAGTCAGGGGAATTATATTCCTAAAGAGTATAAAAAAAGTTTAAAAGATTTAGGGGTTGATGTTTTTGCATTATCTAACAAACATTCAACTCTTGCCGATAGATTAAAAGCTTTAAAACCAGCTTTAAAAGACGGAGCATTGTTATCTTCTTGGTTAGGAGAGGGGGCTGATGGTGCAACAAAAGCATTAATGGCACAAATTCCAGAATTAGAAAGATTAACAGGTGCTGTCCAAAATACAAATACAGCATATAAACAGGCTGCAATTGTTATGGAGTCACCATTGGAAAAAAATAAAAGATTACAAGCGCAAATTGATGACTTTAAAATATCACTATTTAATGGGACAAATGGCTGGTTAGCATATGCAAATGTTATTGGTGATACTGCAAAAGACTTTTCAAACTTAATGCCAATATTTTCTGGTGCAATTGCTGTATTTACTTTATTGACAAATAAAACAAAATTACAAGCATTGTGGACCACAATAACTACTGGAGTCACTGGTGCTTGGACATGGGCACAATCAATGTTAAATGCTGCAATGACTGCCAACCCAATCGGGCTTATAATTGTTGCCATAGCCGCATTAGTTGCATTGATAGCAACGGCTATAAGTTATTACGATCAATGGGGTGCAGCAATTCTAATGATTATGGGACCTATTGGCTGGGTAGTAAACGGTATCATGGCTATAAAGGATCATTGGGATTCGATTAGCCAAGCGTTTACAACAGAAGGTATTATTGGTGGATTGAAAAGAATAGGTATTGTTTTGCTTGATGTATTGTTAAAGCCAGTGCAGCAACTTTTAGAAATGATTGCTAAAATACCAGGACTTGAAAAAATTGCGGGTTCAGGTGCCAAATCAATAAAAGATTTACGAAAATCAATGGATTTGATCACTCCTGGAGAATCGGCAAAAGCACTTAAAAGAGAGCCAGGAATAAAACCGCCAAGTTTGCCAGGAACCGATTTTGGAAAAGGAGGTGCAACAGGTTTAGGCGGAGGTGCAAAAGGCGGTGATAAAATGAAAAAGGCTAACGAATCAGTAGCAACAGGAGGTACTAAACATAACTATTACACCATAAACATTAAAGAATTAAATGGATTGAAAGATGTTATAATTAGTGCTAAAGATGCTGCAACAAAAGCGGGTAATGAGGTCGGAGATGAATTATTAAGAGTATTGGCAATGGCTGGTACAGCAACTGGATAAAAGATGTTATCAAACAAAGATGTAATTTTTGCAAGTTTAATGGGTATTAGTAGCGTAGGAACATATCAACGCTCTCAATTAGTGCAAAACGAATTGAGTAAACACGTTTTACCTAAAATACCATTTTTACCATTACAGCAAAATGATGATTCAATTAAAAATGAAACATTAAATCCGTTTCTTGAATTAAAAAAGGTAGATGGACCATTGTCTGAAGAAAAACAATTTTTTCCATTATCATTCAGTTTTACTGAAGGAGGTAAAAAATGGTTGTTTCCTTACGAGCCAATGATTAATATTAGTTCTGGCAATAACATTGTTAAAAGAAATGTTGCTAAACAAGACGATAAATTAGTTGGTACAATAAAAGAAAGATGGTCTAGAAAAGATTTTGAAATTCAAGTTACTGGAGTTTTAATGGGTAGCATTTTAACGGGTAAGGTAGAGGATTGTTATCCAAAAGCACAATTAAGAGAATTATTCGATTTCTTGAAACACAATAAAGAATTTTTTATTTATTCAGAGCCTTTGTTTGAATTTGGAATTACAAAAGTAGTAGTCGAGGATTATAGTTTTCCTTTTACTAAAGGCGAAAATGTACAGGCTTATGATATAAAGTTAGTAAGTGATTTTAGTTATGATTTATTAGTAAAAGAATAATGTATAAAATTGATTGGAGCATAAAATTTATTACTAATGGCGAAATATATCGACTAGAAACGGTTGTGAGCATTGAAATAGAATCATCTGTAGATAATTTGGTAGATACTGCAGTAATTACTTTGCCCGAAGCAGTCATGAATCAAGTTTTGAATATAGGTAATATTGTCAAACGTGGTACCAAAGTAATTATACAAGCGGGTTATGACAACAATCTAGAAACTGAATTTGTTGGTTATGTTCTTGATGTTGTTACCAATGATAGTTCTTTGAAAATAATGTGTGAAGATGCGTTGTTTCTTTTTAGAAAAAGTGTTAAAGATGTCGAATTGAAACCTACATCATTGCCAAAAATAGCGCAAAAACTAATTAATGAAATTGACAAAAATTTTAAATTAGTTTGTGATTACAATATTACTTATGAAAAGTTTGTAATACATCAGGCAACTGGATATGATGTTTTGAAAAAATTGGCTGAAGAAACCAAAGCAAATATTTTTTTTAATACGGAAAAAAAAGAATTGCATATTCATCCCCCATATATTGAAAAAGGTGGCGAAGTAATTTACTCGATGCAACAAAACATTGAAAAAAGTTCTTTGGAATTTAAAAAAGCGTTAGATCGAAAGTTTGAAGTAACTGTAGAAAAAACCAATTTAAAAGGGAAGATTGAAAGTTTTACAACTGGAACAACTGGAGGCGATAAAGTTACTTTAAAAGTAGGTTCTGTTTCAACGGTAGATTTAAAAAAAATTGCAAATGCGGAATTAATACGTCGTAGTGCGGATATGTATGAGGGAAGTTTTGATGGTTGGTTAATTCCAAAAGTAAAACCAACTTTTACAGCAAAAATAAAAGACGAAGATTATTCTGAAAAAGATGGTAAATATTATGTGACTGCAGTAGCAACCAGTATTAGTGAAAGTGGAGGAAAAAGGACCGTAAAACTAGGAGTAAAATTAAGCGTGTAAATGGATAAAACAGCAGAAATAAAAAAAGCATTACGAGAGGCTTTGGGCATGAACCCAAATCTTGCTATTACTGCAAAAATTGTAAGTGTTGAAAATGATACATGTACTGTGGAATTATTATCTGGGTTAAAAATTTCTGATGTTCGTTTAAAAGCCACAATTAACGATGAAACGGATACTCTATTGATAATTCCAAAATTAGGAAGTGATGTAGTTATGATTAGTCAAACGGGCGAATTATCAGGGTTGATTATTATAAAAGTCGATGCAGTAGAAAAAATTGAATTTAAAAAAGGAAATTTTGAATTTGTACTTGATGGAGAAACTGGAAAAGTTACTTTAAAAAAGCAAGGTGCAAACTTTGGATCATTAATTAATAGTTTGATTGATACGATTGTATCAGCACAAATAACTACACCTACGGGACCAGGAACAATTAGTCCTGCAACCATAGCACAATTAAATGAATTAAAAGTAAAATTTAATTTGATTTTAAATAGTAATTAAACATGAAAAATCGAGGCATTCAATTAGAAGATAGTCTAAATGAACTTGAAGGTATTGATTTAAAAATTAATGTTTTTCGAGACACTGATGGATTCATTACTCAAGGTTTAGTTTTTGGTGACACATTAAAACAAAATCAAGCCATGATAATTGTTGCTAATCCTGGAGAGTTTAAATTTAATCCAACGCTTGGAGTAGCAATTGATGAATTGATTTTGGATAACGATTTTTTACGAATGAAACATCGAATTCAGGAACATTTAATAAAGGATGGTATGAAAGTTAAATCAATTGATTTTTCTGAAGGTAAGCCATTAATAATCGATGCAAGTTATGAGTAAAAATATAGTATATGCGGGACAATCTTTTTTAGATAAAGTAATTGAATGTACAGGAAGTATTGAAAATACTTTTGAAATGGCAGTTTTAAATGGATTAATTATTACCGATGATTTAGTTGTAGGAAACGAATTGAAATCAAATATTCCAAACAATAAAATAATTTTTGATTTTTTCACAGAAAATAATCGACCAGCCTCTAACATCACCAAAAAACAAAATACAGTAGTACAATACGGTTTTCCTTATGGATTTCCAATAAGTTTTTAAAATTATGGCACGAAGTATAACCGAAATAAAGTTACAAATTACTAATGAATTCATTGGCAATACGACCATTATTTCAAAATATGGTTTAGTTTCTGGGCAAACATTCGAGCAACAATTCTCAATCGTGAGTTTAGAAAATATTTTGTTTTCGATAATTGCTTTTTGTCTTTGCTTTCATGAGCAAATTGTAAATAAAAACGCCGAACAATCTCGACCGCATTCCATACCATGGTACCGAAACGAATTTTTAAACTTTTTAGACGGATTGCCATTGGTTTGGCAAGATGGACAGTTCAAATACGATTTAACCAATGTAACCGATGCCGAAAGCCGAAAAATAATTGATCGTTGTGCGGTTTTAGAATCAAATAATGGCGAGTTAGTCATTAAAATTGCCACAGATAATGGAGCAGTAATTGAGCCAGTAACGGCAGCGCAACTGGTTCGATTCAAAGCCTATTGCCAACAAATAAAAGATGCAGGGAATAGATTAAGAATCATAAACGATCCTGGGGATTTATTGAAATCTGAATTAACTGTCGAAGTTGATCCTTTGATAATCGATTTGCAAACGGGTAGGTTGTTGAGTGCTTCGGGGAATGTCTATCCTGTGAAAGATGCAATTAAAAACTACTTGCAAAATTTAGAGTTCAATGGGGCGTTTGTTCGGGAGTTCTATCGCGATGCGATACAAAAGGCTGAGGGTGTAAAGTTGCCGATTATTAATGTTTTAGAGTCTCAATATGCAGGATTTGCTTTTGAGCCAATTTTGGAAAAGAAAATACCCGAGGCGGGTTATTTTATACAAACTGATGCCAACCTAACCATAATCTACAAAGCGTATGACTTGGCAAACAATTAATTTAAAAAAATTGGTTGCGTTGTTGCTACCGACTTTTTTAAGGCAAAATACAATATTGGCTTATTTAGAAGTAAGTATAAAACCGCTCCAAACTTTATATGTCGAAACGCTTTACAAGATGCAGCATAATTGCCAAGTGATTAGTTTAGAAAAAATGTTGAATAATTATTTTTCTGTTGTTGGGTACGATGATCAGAATCATGAAGGAACAAAAACGGTTTATATTCTTGACGAATTTTACCCGCCAGAAAGTTATTTTTTTTTAGAAAATGAATTTCGCCCTAGTATTGATTATGATAATACTGATTTGTGGCCAGATGAAGACGAGGCTTATATGACAGACGACGAAAACCATTTTGATTTTGTCATTTACATACCAATTGCTTACACTTTTGTTGAAGCCAAATTGAGAGCAATAATAGATTATTACAAATTAGCGGGAAAGATTTACCGTATACAACTTTATTAAAAATGGAAAGAATAAAATTTACGTTTACGGGTGGTTTCCCAATAAAACAGAAACTTTTTGCAAAAATGCAAAAATCCTACTATGAAGTTATGGAGGCGTTTGTCGGTCATTTGGGATTACCAGATGTTGGAAATTTCATCATAAATGGATGTGAAGTTGTAGGATCAAATATCACTCCTGGTAAAATGTATATCGATGGTGATTTATGCGCTTTTGAAGGTGGCGTTGGTACTTTAACAACCAAAATAAAAAAGATATTATTAGTTGAGAATGCGCCCTTCAAAAATGGAAACAATAACCCAGTTTATTTGAATTTCGAAGCAAAAATAAATACAGGCGGTATTGCTTTGCAGGATTTTATTACAGTTTTAAAAGTTAATGAATTAGAAAATGTAGCAGTTGATTTTGATGAATTGTTAAATGTTCCAAACTTGGTGGTAGATCCATTTATATCTAATTCCCAAACTCCAACAATAACTCCACAAAAAACAGTTTTGCAAAGGTTAGAATTATTGGAAGCGCAAAATAAAATATTTCAAAGTGGTGGTGGTATTTTTGCTTGGGGAAAATCAATTGATTTAATTCCAGCAGGATTTCAAGCAATTCCAGACATGCCAGGACGAATTCTTGTGAATATTGATAGAACATTAGATACTAGTGGAAACTACTTAAATCCTGAATTTTCGCCATTAACTGGTAATTTACCTGGAAGAAAATCAGGAGAAAAAAGCAAAACTTTAGATTTAGAAAACATTCCGAAACACAATCATGATGATGAGACAGATGGAATTGAAATAGGTTCAGGATTTGCGCCAGGTATTGGGTATTGGTCGTCTGTAGAAAATCCACCACCAACTGGTTACGCTGGAGGTTTACCTGATGGTAGCACTAAACCGTTTAATTTAATTCCATTAGTACAAACGTGCGAGTTCATACAATGGGTTGGACTTTAAATAAATAAATTATTATGAATATTGAAAATATCGAAACAAAAGTAGATACACTAGAAAAATTGGCATTTGCTCTAGGCAAACCAACTAACGAATTTTTGTTTGCTTCAGAAGTTAACGCAATTGTTGATGCTGTCAAGAAAAATAAAATCATAGAATTGGGCGAATTTATTGTTTATAGAAGAAATATTCCCCCAGTAATTATTAAAGGCAGTGATCCAGTATTTCCACAACCAATAGTCAATTCACAAAACATACAAATAGGCGATTTCGTGAAAGGAATCGTAGAAAACATATATATAGAGGCCTTGTATATTGGTGGCGACCTAACGCAACAAACGAGTTTTAATATTTATAACCAGACCGAATTCGAGTAGGTCAAAATCCTTAAAAAAAATGAAAAAAGTATTTATGTTATGTTTTGCCTTATTGGCACTTTCAATGTTTGCTCAACCAACGCAAACCATTACAAAACAATTGAAATTGACAACAGTTCCTTTGGGTATTGGTTCGGAAGATGTTTTAGTTCGTGGAATTAATCAAATCGTGAAAAGAGTTCCAATAAGCAACTTTTCGAGCATTCCTGATGCGCCTATTGATGGTCAAAATTACTTAAGAAACAATGCAAATTGGGTAGTAAGTTCAGGTAACTCAAGTTTAAACCTTGACCAAGTAGTTACAGCAGGAAATCAAATTAGTACAACTACTCCTTTTTTACCATCTATAATCATTCAAGACACCTCGCCTTCAGTAAGTGTTAGTAAAACTACTGTTTCTGCTTATGGTTTAGAATGTTCCGCAACTGGATATTCTGATAAATCAACGTTTAGCCGAACTGGAATTGCCTGGACTAATGGAAACGCTTTATATCAATTAAGATTAAATGGTAATGCAACTAGTACGAGTTCAAATAACAACATTTTTCTACCTAAAAGCGGTGGATGGTTATTGCATACGAATTATAATGAATTTGCGGATAATGCTGCAGCACTTGCAGGAGGTTTGACCTTTGGAGATACCTATCGTACAGGAGATTTATTGAAGATTGTGCATAATTAAAAAATTTTACTTCAAAGGAGGATCGAAGTATAAAAAAGTCCTCCAACATTAAAAACTTCTCAAGGTAATTTAATATAGCACAATGCCACGACGTTGGAGGACAATAAGTCTTCTATGTCGTGGCTTTTGTATGTCTAAAAAATTCCTTGAGATCCGCCATATTTGTCAACTGATAGTGGTACTTATAAAAATCATTGGAAACTTAAAGATTATTTAGACGTGTTGCAGGTTCTGGATGGCACGAACTATTTTTATTTCACTTCGAATAAGTCATCAATTATCGATTTATGCGAATGGATTGAAACTAAAACGCCAATGTCGAACCCTTTTACTGGTGCATCGACGGAAACTATGAACGCAACAACCACTTACACCTCTCGTTACACCGATATAATGCTTTACAAATATGAATAAATATCATCAAATACTATCGAAAATACTCGATAAAGGCAAAATACAGAGCAATAAAAAGGGGGCAATCACTTATTTGCTTAATCAAACTTTAGAATTAAAGCCAATTGACTTGCTAGAACTATTTGAGAGCCACGCTGTCGCAAAAAAGAAACTAAAAGACGAATTAGTATTGTTTATGGCTGGTGAACGCTCTACGGAAGCCTATAGAGATATTGGCGTGAGTTGGTGGGATTATTGCGGACCAATACTTGTGAATAGTTATCCTACGTATTTTGAGCAATTGCCTAAACTTATTGAGAAAATCAATAAAGAAAAGCGCACGTCAAAGAATTATGTGTTATTTCTAGGTTCTAATAACACGGAGAGCAACCAGCAACCATGTTTGAGTTTGATTCAGTTTCAAATAGATAACGGTAAGTTGATTGTAAGTGCATATCAGCGTAGTTCTGATGCTAGTTTAGGATTGCCTTCGGATATTTACCATTTGTATCTGATAAGCAAACAAATAGGCTTGCAGTTGAAGTCTATTACACTATTTTTAGGAAACGTTCACATTTATGAAAATAATATTGAGAATACTAAAACATTGCTCAAGGGTGATGTGGTTAAATTCAATTTAAACGTTGGTTAAGAGTATTTAAAAAGGCATCACGATTATTTGATGCCTTTTGCTATGTTTGTCAAAAAAATGTACATTTCAATTTATGAAAGTGTACATTTTAATTTTTCGATTATATTTAGATTTATTATTTATTTTAATTTCGAATTCATGAAAATCAATAATTTCAATTGCATCTCGTTCTTTCAAAATACTGTTATTGATTTCGATTTCGCCTTCAATCAAAAAAAGGTAAACACCATTTTTTGGAATATTGATATTGTATGTAATACTAGTATTTGAATCAAAAATTCCTAAATTAAAAAAAGTTTGCTGATGCACCCAAAGTGCTTCTCCATCGTTTTTATCATTTGGTGAAACTATATTTACAAAGGTATTCATTTTTGACTCTAAATCGAATGATTTTTGGTCATATCTTGGCGTAACATTCTGCTTTTCAGGAAACACCCACAATTGCAAGGTTTTTGCGGGTTCGGTTTGGCTTGGATTCATTTCAGAATGTTCAATTCCGGTTCCAGCACTCATAACTTGTACCTCGCCAAAACGCACAACGGCTTCGTTGCCCATGCTGTCACGATGCATCAATCCGCCTTCAAGTGGAATCGTGATTATTTCCATGTTGGCATGAGGATGTGTGCCAAAACCCATCCCTGCTGCTATGTAATCATCATTCAAAACTCGTAATGCGCCGAATTGTATTTTATTTGGATTAAAATAATTACCAAACGAAAATGAAAAATTGGCTTTGAGCCAACCAAAATCTGCAGTTCCTCGATCGGATTTTTTATTTATTTTAGTTTCCATGATTTATTGAAAATATATGAGTAGAAAATTTATCTATTTGAAATAAAAATCTAATTTTATGCAAAATTCGTGAAAAATTACGTTTTAATCTAATTCAGTACGTTAAAAGAATATTTATGACTAAAATTCCAGTTTATTTCATGCCAGGATTGGCTGCAAGTTCTTCAATATTCGAAAATATTAAATTGCCTGAATCTGATTTTGAAATGTATTATTTAGAATGGTTTGTTCCACAAGTAAACGAAACATTAGCACATTATGCAGAACGAATGTCAGCATTTGTAAAACACGAAAATGCGGTTTTAATAGGCGTTTCATTTGGTGGAGTTTTGGTTCAAGAAATGAAAAAATTTCTCAAGCCACAAAAAGTAATCATCATTTCTAGTGTAAAATCTAATCTTGAATTACCACAGCGAATGAAAATTGCAAAATCTACAAAAGCCTATAAATTAGTACCAACGAGCCTTTTAAAAAACCTGGATGCATTAGCAAAGTACGCTTTTGGAACTTTAATAAAAGATAGAGTAGAATTGTATAAAAAATTTCTAACCATGAATGATAAAGAATATCTTGATTGGGCGATTGAAAATGTAATTTGTTGGGAACGAACAGAATTTGATCCAGAAATTATTCATATCCATGGTGATAACGACAGTGTTTTTCCGGCACAAAACATCAAAAATTTTATTAATGTAAAAAGCGGAACACACATCATGATTATCAATAGATTCAAATGGTTTAATGAAAATTTGCCAAAAATAATTCTGGAATAATAAGATATAAAGACTTGATTGTCGTAGTTTTGCAAAAAAATAAAACAAATGTTCAAGAAAATTGCTGTCATAATTATTTTAGTAGTCATTAGTGGACTTTTGATTTTTGCGGTTTCAAACCCAAATAAAAAGCAAAAAATAGATCCAAAACTAGGTTATGCTTTTCCAGAAAAAGCCGATTTTTGTGGAGAAGTTACACCTTTACAAATTTTAGACGTCAAAGAAAGATTTGATAGAGAATTAGTAACAAATGTTAACCTTCATGGTTCTACAATCATGATTTTGAAACGTGCCAATCGAGTTTTTCCTATCATTGAACCTATTTTAGCAAAAAACGGAATTCCAGACGATTTCAAGTATCTTGCCGTAATTGAAAGTGCTTTAATGAATGCTTCATCACCAGCAGGAGCAAAAGGTGTTTGGCAATTTATGCCAGATACCGCTCGCGAAAAAGGAATGGAAGTTAGTGAAACGGTTGATGAGCGATATCATCTTGAGAAATCAACCGAGGCAGCTTGTAAATATCTAAATGCTGCAAAAAATAAATTAGGTTCTTGGTCGTTAGCAGCAGCATCGTATAACGGAGGAATGAGTGGAGTTGCAAATCAAATGTTATTTCAAAAAGTTACAAACTACTATGATTTGTTATTGATTGAAGAAACGCACCGCTATGTTTTTAGAATTCTTGCTTTGAAAGAAATAATGAAAAACCCAATTTTGTATGGTTTTGATACCACAAAAATAGAATTATATTCAAGTATTGAAACAAAAAAAATTCAGGTAGACTCAACAATTACTGACCTTGCTACTTTTGCAAAAACACAAGGTGTGAATTATAAAACCCTAAAAATTTATAATCCATGGCTTCGTGATAGAAAATTAGATAATAAATTGAAAAAAGTATACCAATTAGATATTCCTTTGAAAGGATTTGAATAAAACATAAAAAACCATCGATTGATGGTTTTTTATGTTTTTATTCAAATTTTGATTAAGGTCAAAACTAAATCTTTTTCATTTGATCTTTCATCATTTTGATTTGATCTTTCAACATACCTTGTTTATCGAGTTTTTTAACTTCGGCAATTAAATTTGTTGCTTCAAGTTTTCTTCTTCGAGAAAGAGCAACACCTGCAAGATTCAATTTTGCAACTGCTAAATCCATATCCATAGACAAACCAAGAGAAATCGCCTTCTTAAAATATTTTTCTGCCTGAACCAAGTTCGTTTGTGACAACATAATACCGTGCAAATAATTAAAGTAACCTTGTTGTTTTTGGACTAAAGCAGTTTCAGGATTTTTAATTTTCGCTAACCAAGCCGTAGCACCAGCAAAGTCTTGTTTCCTCAATTTTAGGAAAGCCAATAAAATAAATTCGTTTTTGAAGTAAAGAAAAATCGGAATTAATGACAATAAAATCAAGAAAATTCCATTCCCAATTTCACCTTCAGTAAATCTCCAAACACTCAAAATGAGTAACAATCCTGCTATAATTAGTTTAATATTTCTGTGAAACATGTTTTTTATTTATAATGAAATGCAAATATAGTAAAACGTTTTCAAAATAATTTATAAAACTACTTGCCAGAAAAAAAAACCTTTGTATATTTGCACTCGATTAAAAAAGGATTTAATCCACAAATTATTAAAAATCAGAATTAAATATACACAAAATGAGCAAAAGAACGTTCCAACCATCGAAAAGAAAAAGAAGAAACAAACACGGATTCATGGACAGAATGGCTTCTGCAAACGGACGTAAAGTATTAGCACGTCGTCGTGCAAAAGGCCGTCACAAATTGACAGTATCTTCTGAACCAAGACACAAAAAATAATGATTAGCAATAATCAATATCAAGCCGTTACTATTTTTAGTAACGGCTTTTTTTTAACTTGTTTATAAGTAATAATAATTTTTAGGAGCTATTTCCCGCTGTCATTCCAATCTTTTTTATTTTTGTCTTGCTTCGCCGTCAAAAATAAAAAAGGATTTTCCCTTCCATCGGGGCTAAAAAGCAAAAACAACAACTAAATATAAAACTTTTTAAAGTTTATTGGCAACCTTAAACTTTAAACTTTAAACTACAAAAATGCCAAAAGACAATTCAATAAAATCGGTTTTAATAATAGGTTCTGGACCAATCGTAATTGGGCAAGCCTGCGAGTTTGATTATGCAGGTTCACAATCCGCTCGATCCATTCGCGAAGAAGGAATTGAAGTTATCTTGATAAATTCCAATCCAGCAACAATAATGACCGACCCATCAATGGCGGATCATATTTATTTATTGCCATTAACGACCAAATCGATTATCCAAATCCTAAAAGAACATCCGCAAATTGATGCAGTTTTGCCAACAATGGGCGGACAAACCGCATTAAATTTGTGTCTAGAAGCCGACGAAAAAGGAATCTGGAAAGATTTTAATGTAAAAATGATTGGTGTCGATGTCAACGCTATAAATATTACAGAGGATAGAGACCAATTCAAAAATTTACTCAAAAAAATCGGAGTTCCATCGGCTCCAGCCGAAATTTGTACCTCGATGCTTCGAGGTAAAGAAATTGCACAAGAGTTTGGTTTTCCGTTGGTTATTCGACCATCATTTACTTTAGGTGGAACTGGTGCTGCAATCGTTTATAAAAAAGAAGATTTTGCCGAAAAATTATCATACGGTTTAGAAATGTCACCTATTCATGAAGTGTTGATTGACAAGGCATTAATGGGTTGGAAAGAATACGAATTAGAACTATTACGTGATAAAAATGATAATGTTGTCATTATATGTTCTATCGAAAATATGGATCCAATGGGAATTCATACTGGCGATTCAATTACGGTTGCGCCAGCAATGACATTATCCGACACAACATTTCAACGAATGCGAGATTATGCGATTTTAATGATGCGATCCATCGGAAATTTTGCTGGTGGTTGCAACGTTCAATTCGCCGTTTCGCCCGACGAAAAAGAAGATATTGTGGCAATAGAAATCAATCCAAGAGTTTCTCGTTCTTCAGCATTAGCCTCTAAAGCAACAGGTTATCCAATTGCAAAGGTGGCATCAAAATTAGCATTAGGATATAATTTAGATGAATTGCCAAATCAAATTACAAAAACAACTTCGGCACTTTTTGAACCCACTTTAGACTATGTAATTGTAAAAATTCCACGTTGGAATTTCGATAAATTCGAAGGCGCCGATAGAACTTTAGGATTGCAAATGAAATCTGTTGGCGAAGTTATGGGAATTGGTCGTTCGTTTCAAGAAGCCTTGCACAAAGCCACGCAATCTCTTGAAATTAAACGAAATGGATTAGGAGCAGACGGAAAAGGATATAAAAACTACGAACAAATTATCGAGAAATTGACTTATGCCAGTTGGGATCGCGTTTTTGTGATTTATGATGCCATTGCCATGGGAATTCCGTTATCACGAATTCATGAAATTACAAGAATCGACATGTGGTTTTTGAAACAATATGAAGAATTATTTCAATTAGAAAAAGAAATTTCGAAGTTTAAAATTGATACTTTACCAAAAGATTTAGTGCTTGAAGCAAAGCAAAAAGGATATGGCGATCGTCAAATAGCGCATATGTTGGGTTGTTTAGAAAGTCAGGTTTATAAACTTCGTGAAAATATGAACATTAACCGAGTTTACAAATTAGTTGATACTTGCGCTGCCGAATTTAAAGCATTGACACCTTATTATTACTCCACTTTCGAAGCTGAAATTGAAAAACCAAATGGCGAAAAATACGTTCAAAACGAAAGTATAGTTAGCGATAAAAAGAAAGTTGTGGTGCTGGGTTCTGGACCAAATAGAATAGGGCAGGGCATAGAGTTTGACTATTCTTGTGTGCATGGTGTTTTGGCTGCTAAAGAATGTTGTTACGAATCCATTATGATCAACTGCAATCCCGAAACGGTTTCGACCGATTTTGATACAGCGGATAAATTGTATTTTGAGCCCGTTTTTTGGGAACATATTTATGATATCATTCGTCATGAAAAACCCGAAGGTGTGATTGTACAATTGGGCGGACAAACCGCTTTGAAACTCGCCGAAAAATTATCAAAATACGGAATAAAAATTCTGGGAACTTCTTTTGATGCTTTAGATTTAGCCGAAGATCGTGGTCGTTTTTCAGAACTTTTGTCAGAACTAAAAATACCGTTTCCACAATTCGGAATTGCAGAAAATGCAGATCAAGCCAGTGCTTTGGCAGATGTTTTGGATTTCCCTTTATTGGTGCGACCATCTTATGTTTTAGGCGGACAAGGCATGAAAATTGTCATCAATAAGCAAGAACTTGAAGAGCATGTTATTGATTTATTGAAAAATATTCCAGGAAATAAATTGCTTTTAGATCACTATTTAGACGGAGCAATTGAAGCCGAAGCCGATGCGATTTGCGATGGCGAAAATGTATATATTATTGGAATCATGGAACATATCGAACCCTGCGGAATTCATTCAGGAGATTCGAATGCAACTTTGCCACCGTTTAATTTAGGTGAATTTGTAATGCAACAAATAAAAGATCATACCAAAAAAATTGCTTTAGCATTAAGAACAGTGGGTTTAATCAACATTCAATTTGCTATAAAAGATGATACGGTTTATATTATAGAAGCCAATCCAAGGGCATCAAGAACGGTTCCGTTTATTGCCAAAGCCTATGGCGAGCCCTATGTGAATTACGCCACAAAAGTTATGCTAGGTCACAATAAGGTAACCGATTTTACTTTTAATCCGCAACTAAAAGGTTATGCAATTAAACAACCTGTTTTTTCTTTTAGTAAATTCCAAAATGTAAACAAAGCACTTGGTCCCGAAATGAAATCAACTGGCGAAAGTATTTTGTTTATTGATGATTTAAAAGACGACCAGTTTTATGAATTGTATTCGAGACGAAAAATGTATTTGAGTAAGTAATATAAACACCTAGTTTTTTACATCAATAAAATTATGAATTATTCTTTCATTATTAGGAATTCTATTTGTGGCAATTCTACTGAGCATTTGGTTGAAATAATCTTCTTGAAAATTACTTCGGGTTGTAGATTTGAAATATAGTTTTTCTAAAATTGTTTTTATAATCGTTTTATTTTCGGTTTTTATTCGAACTCCAAATTGTATCATTGCCATTTGATCGGTTGGGTCTTTGTAAAAATCAAAATATATGAAAATATCTTTTCTGTCCAAAGGGTAAAAAATATAAATGCCCTCATGATTTATTTTGGTTGTTTCAAATTCCGAATAAAGAAATTCAGGGTCAATTTTTATTGCCATTACTTCGCACAATTCCAGAAGTTCGATTGGCTTTTTTGGTAAATTTTCATCCCAATTGTCTGCTGGAAAATATATTTCGTAGAAAGGCAAACTAAATGATAATTCGACAAATTCTGGCTTTTTCATTTTTGTTATTTAAAAAAGTAAAATTACTGTCTATAAAATCATTAATTATCAATTTGGCGGAATCTTTTTTGATTTAACCCAAATGATAGTGAAAAGTGATTTTGTTTTTTAATGATTCGAAAGACAATTAGTTTTATGAGTTGTATAGTAGAAAGAAAATGTATTTGAGTTAATAGAAATTACATAAATAGAACTAAAACTAGAATTATATTTTAGAATCAACCATAATAATTTATGTATGTCTAATTTTTTTATGTCGATTATATAAAGCCTTGTTCTCTTGCCACTCGAAGTATATCTTCGTCGTTACCTTTTTTGATATCAAAATAGTTTTTTATTGTCACTTTTCTTTTTTCTATGGCACTCAATGAAATATTCATGAGAGTTGGAATACTTTTAGTACTATAACCTTGACCGAGTAAAGTAATAATTTTTCGATTTTTTTTATCTAAATATTTAGTTTTTGAAGATAAATCACTCATGGTTTTTTTTACAGTTTGACTGTAATATAAATGACCACGAACAACTGTGTCAAATGCAACTAACAATTCGTCTGCAGTAAAGTCACTCTTAACTAATAGACCATTTGGTTTTACATTTTTAATAATATTGTAAAGTAAAATAGACTCAACATGAGAAGTAAGTATGACTATTTTTGCTTCTGGATTTTTTTTTCTTAATAAAACGGCTAAATCTTCACCATTTGAAATATTTCTTTTTTCAAAAGGTGGTAAACTATAATCTAAAAAAAATATATGAAAAGAATTTGCAGATCTTTTTTTTCCAATTATGCTGTATGCACTTTCACAGTTGTAAACAGCAGTTGTTTCAACTTGATAACCAAATGGATTATATGATAAAATAATTTTATAGCCTTCAATCATCGAAGGATGATCGTCAACCATTAGTACTTTTACTTTCATTCTTTTACTTTTATGATACTAATTTAGTGTTGGAATCGACATTAGAATTACTGTTCCAAAGTCAGGTTTTGATTCAATTTTGATTTCTCCATTTAGAGAAGCAATTCTATTAGCCATGTTTTTTAGACCAATTCCAGATTTTTCTTTTTTTGGATTGAAACCAATTCCATTGTCACTGATTTCAATTTTCAAAACAGATTTGATTTGTTTGATTTTTAAAACTCCATTTTTTGCTTTTGCATATTTACGAATATTTTGTAATGCTTCTTGAGAAATTCTGTAAATGTTCATTTTTGTAGCACTATCAATTTTTTCCCAGTTTATGGAAGAATCAATCTCTACTTCAAATTCTGTTTCATTTATTTGTTTTTGTGATTCTAGCAAAGATACAATAATCATTTCGAAACTATCCTTCCCTGTGAGAATATCTTGCGAAAGATTATGCGAAATATTTCGGATCTCTTTTTCAATATTTTGTATGTCGTCGATGTGTTTCAAACACTTTTTTATGGTCTCCTCATCGTTTCTTTTTGATAAAATAAATAGATTGAGTCTAGTACTTGTTAATCTACTCATTACTCCATCATGTAATTCTTGAGAAATGCGTTTTTGCTCTTTTTGTCTTCCTTCATCAATTTTTGTTTGTTGTTCAAGCATTAATTGATAAATTTCTTCATTTGCTTCTTGTTGGTTTTTTTCGAATTGAAGTTCTTTGTTTTTTGAATGTTGCAATTTCGTCAAGTACAATAATCCAAATATTGCAATCACAAAAAGTCCAAATCCTAAGATTATCCAACGTTGAAATGATATTTGATTTTTTTCGGCTTCAATTACATTTTTTTCGCTAATTATTTCATCAGTTTCGAATTCAATTCGAGCAAATTTATTTCTTGTTGCACGCTCATTATTTTGCAAACTATCTGTAAGTTTGATATAACGTTTGTTATACTGGCTATCGTTTTTTGAGTCAATCTTTGTTAGCAATTGCAATGATTTTAATTCGTCTTCAAAAATTCTATTTTCGTGAGCCGTTGTTTTGGCATCACTACACAAAATAAATGCTTTTGTGGTGTCTTTTTGAGATAAATAGAATTCAGATAAATTTATTTTGCTGAAGACTATTCCTGGAATATCTTTTATGCTATCTCGAATTAGAAACGCTTCATCGAGTTGAGATTTAGCAATTTTATTTCCTAATTTGAAATTTGAGTATCCAAGATTGTTTATCAAATTTGCATATAAAAAAGGCATTGTTTTCTTGAAATCATCAAATTCTAAGCCTTGATTAAAATATTGTATAGCAAGGGTAAAATTTCCTAGTTTTTGATATATTTTGCCAATATAATTCGAAGTTTGACCTTGAAGAATTAGATACTGTGGGTCTTTTTTTAATTTCAATACAATTTGTGATGCTTTACTATAGTATTCTAGTGCTTTTTCATTATTATTTAATCCTTCTTGAGCATTACCAAGTGAAATGTTGCAATCATAAATCAATCTAATATCGTTTTTGTTGTGTATTGTTTTTAAAATATCAATAATAGCCGTTTCACAACCAATAAAATCTTTTTCATAAGATAAAATGTTTGCTTTATAATATTTTAGTTGATCAATATTTTTTTTATCTTTTAATTTTGAATAAGTTTTCTCAGCTTTACTGTAATAAAAATAAGCACTATCATTTGTGAATTTATAGAAATGATAATCTCCAATATAACCCAAAGTTTTAGCCATATTGATAGAATCTTTGCTTTCAATGCACATTTTTAATACATCCCTACAAACAATAATGTTTTTATCTTGTTCAGAAAGATTAAAATACCTATCAGATAGTTTTAAGAAATACTCTCTTGTTATTAAATCATTTTTTCTAGTTTTAAGAATTTTGTACAATTCATCAGAATATTTTAAACATTCTTTTTTAGTATATTTTAAATTATATGATTTAGACAACAAAATAGAAATTTTGCTGTCATCATTTTTAGAAAAATTGTTTTTTTCTTTTTGATCGCAACTCGCCAAAAAGATACAACACAGGATAATTAAAAGATAATTTTTCAAATTAAAATTTGTTTTTACAAACTTACAAAAAATAAAAAGAAAATTTTATCTTGGTCTCAATGGCATAATAACTGGTTCAATTGCACTTGCAGAAGAACTTGTGTTTGTGTTTTCTTGAATTGTATTGGATGTTTCGATTTCTTCTGTGGTACAAGAAACAAGTGTAACTAAAAATAAACAAACAAT
>JANPDC010000197.1:0-12971 GCA_031431275.1 Bacteroidota bacterium | reverse complement strand
TTTTTAACACCATATTTTTAAGATAATACGAAAAAATAGTTATTGAGAAATTTTCGAGAGATTTACATATAAACGTGATCAGGATGTCCAGGACGGTGTTTAGGTTTAATATCAACTTCTCCACCTTTTACTGTTGACATTTGTTTTTTTGTCAATTGAATTTTTTCTAATTCATTTAATTTTAATTTTTTCATGATCTTGATTTTTAAGTTTAATTACTAACACAAGAAATAAATTTTTAAAATATAAATTTTGATTTATAATTTTAAATCTAAATTATTTTAAAATTTTTCTCATGTATGAATATTTTATCTATATTTACAACTAATTCAAAATTAATTTAATATGATGATTTATTTTCTTGCTACCGCCGTTGAATATGCTCTAATGTTATTTGTTATTTTATTAAATACAAGCACAAACATAATTAAACTTTTATAGAATATTTTTTTAAAATAATATTTTTTTACAAAATAATACTTAAATTATCTTTGTAGCTTCTGCCTATTGGAATTAATGAGTTATTATTTAATAGTACGTCATTAGTACCTATTTTTTGAATGAATTTTTTTTGTACAGCAAAACTTCGGTGAATGCGAACAAAAGTTTCAAACACCTTTTCTTGCATTAAATCTCCAATATTACTCAAAACGCAATGTCGTTTTGTGTCTGTAACTACCAAAGTGTAATTTTTAAGCGCCTCAAGATACAAAATATCATGTACCTTTAGTTTTACTTGTTCTCCACCCACTTTTATATACACCGAATCTCCACCCACACTGGCTTCAAACAAATTTGCTTTGTGACGCAGTTCCATGTATTCTAAAATTCTATTCATTGTTTGTTCAAAACGTGGAAACTTGTAAGGCTTTACTATAAAATCCAAAGTGTCAATTCCAAAACTCTCGGCCGCTAATTCTGGATGAGAAGAAATGAATACACAAACTGGTATTTGCATTGCCTTTTGTCTGAGTTCAATTCCGGTTGACTTTTGCAGTTCAATATCTAAAAAAGCAATATCAACCGTATTTTTCTCTAAAAACTTTAATGCTTTTTCTGCTGTATCAAAAATCCCAACTATATTCAAAACATCGAAACGTTTAGCATAGGAAACTGCGACGAGCCTATCCATTTCATCATCATCAACAATAATACAATCAAAGGGTTTCATTTCATGATTTTTATAAACAAATATAACATTTTTTCATAAAAATTAACAGTAAAATTAATTTAATCATAAATTCTTTAGTGCTAATGTAAGAATACTAAAAACCCAACAGAAAAAAGTATCTCATCGATAAAAAAGGCATTTCAACGAAAAGGTTGAACGCTCGTCCTTAAAAAACGTCGTTCGTACATTACTCCTTTTTTAGTTTTGGCAAATCTTGCAATTTTGACCCATTATAAATCAACAAAAAATGTTATGAAAACCTTAAAAACAATTCTAGCAATTACGCTTATTTTATTTTTCGCATCTTGCTCCAAAAACGATGATGCTGTTCCAACTAATGACTCAGAACAAGTTTATCCGCCTTACGTGTATACTGCAAATGTATATGTAGCAGGAGGAACCAATAACACAGCAACAGTTTGGAAAAATGGAGTTCCTACACCATTGTCAAACGGAACTATGGCAACTTGCGTTTTTGTTACTGGAAATGATGTTTATGTTGGCGGTCGACAAAAAGTAACTGGAGCTCCTACAAAAGGAAAAATTTGGAAAAACGGAGTAGAAACAATCCTTTCTGCGGGATATTACAATGTCATGGTAAATAGCATTTTTGTATCTGGAAATGATGTTTATGCTTGTGGTTTTGTTCAAAATAGTGGTGGCGGTCAATCGGCTTGTTATTGGAAAAATGGGACATTAAAATTACTTTCAAACACACAAGGTTTTTCAGCAGAGGATTCAGCAACAGGAATTTGTGTTCTTGGTAATACCGTTTATGTTTCTGGAAATGAAAGTAATAACAGTTTTTATTTAATTGCTAAAGTTTGGAAAATAGTAGATGTAAATACTCCTGTTGCAACTACTTTGAGTGTTACTGGAATCGATACGTACACAACTGGAATAACGGTTAATGGAACTAATGTGTATGTTTCTGCCTATGAAAAAATTAACAATAAAACGATACCTGTATATTTTACCAATTTAACTAAAACGGCACTACCCTACAGAACTAATACCGATGGCTGGGCTAATGGAATAGCATTAAATTCAGGTAATATTTATGTTTCAGGATACGATACAAATAATTTAGCCTCATCAAACTCCTATTTTTGGAAAGATGGCGTTACAACAAATTTAACTTCTCCAACTACCGAATTCAGTTCACGTGACCACTCTTGGGCACCAACAGGAATTTCAGTTTTAAATGGTTCAGTATTTCAATCTGCTGATGATGGTTATTTAGGAAATTTCAATGCGATGTTTCTTGATGGTTCCAGACCTGTTTATTTAACCAATAGCGAAAGTATTTATTCCTTTGCCAAAGGCATTTTTGTAACACCACTTTAATTAATACCTAAAACACTAAATATGAAAAACTTTAAATTCCCATTACTTTTTGCCATACTAATTTCAATACTCTATTTTTCTTGTAGTAAAAGTGATGATGTAATTGTAACATCGCAAACAACTCCAAACAATACATCAAATATCACAGTAAAAAATAGTACTACAACGGCTGCCAATGGTTTTGATTACAAAACTTACTATCAAGAAGTTGCTAATGCAAACAACCGAAAAGGAATTGTGATTTTAGCCCATGGCGATGGCGGAAGTAGCAACGATGGACTACTCAACGATCAATGTAATACATTAGCTCAAGAAGGCTATGTTGCTGTAACTACTTCCTACAGAGCACCAAACTTTGTGAATGCTTTAGTTGATAGTAATCGTTTTAAAGCAGATATGGAAAGTGTTGTCAATCAAGTAACAGTTTTGTATGCAATTCCTGTGAACAAAACTCTTGTTGGCGGTTTGTCACGTGGTGGAAATTTAGCCTTCAATATGTTTTTACCCTCAGGTCAGTATGGAACATCAACAACACTAGATCTGAAAGGAGCCATATTAGAATGTGCTGGAGGCGACAATTACAAAGGCGGTGCAATTTTAAAACAAGTTGCCTACATGTCCAATAAAACCGATGCTACTGTTGGTGCAGATGCAATTGGGTTTCAAACAGGATTGACCACAAATGCAAACAACATTGTAAAAACATTGAGCGAATGTTATATCGTCAATTCTGATGGACATTGCACCAATGCAGGAGAATATAAAGCCTTTATAGTTCGTAAAGTTAAAGAATGGTTGCCTTGAAAAAAAGATTGAGGTTTAGGCTGAGGTAAAGTTTAAGGTTGAATTAAAATAGTAGTTATGGAAACATCAAAAAACAATAGAGGTTTTAGTGAAAAAATCATAGACTGTTTAATTATTTATATTCTACCCATTATTTGTGTGGGCTATGTGAATTATACAAAATGCTGGCCCTATGAATTTTTAAAAGACTTCTATAAAAATACTGCTGGAGAGCATAAACAATGGGTAAACGATGATATTATCTATTTCTTTTCTGTGATTTTTGTTGCAGCCATTTTTTATGGAATCAAATATCTATTTCAAAAAATATTTTAGAATAGTGTATTGAAAAAAGCACTTTATTGATAAATCATCGATTTTAGAGAAAAACTATGACACTCATAGCTTGTTAATACCTTTTGTATAATATGGTTTTAACAAAGATAATTCAATAACTTCAAGTTGACCATTCACTCATTTAGAGCTACCGTTCACTCGTTGTCAGTAAAATTATTTGAATAAAAATATCAATTTTGACTCATAATACATCAATAAAAATTCAGATCATGAAAAATATTAAAATAACAATTACAATTTTAGCCTTTGCATTTATTGCAAGTTCTTGCAGTAAAAGCGATTCAACTCCAATTGCATCCTCGTTATCGCCCGAAATTAGTTTTGAAAACACAACGCCTACTGTACTAAGTGATGCCTCAGGCTCTGGCGGCAATACTATTTGGGGTGAAACTATTTCGACAATAAATGTTCCTGCAACAGGAATTATTGCTGATAATAATAAATTTATACTCGAAATGAATGTGGGACATAATTATTCTAATCAACTTGGTTTTACTTTAATTGCTCCCGATTTAACTGAATATGAATTCATAAGATTAGTTGGACAGGTTGGATCCAAGTTCAATGGCGCAAATAAACTTCGCTTTTGTTATGCTTTTAGTGGATTTGTACCAAACTCAAATACAGATATTCCTTCAGGAAATTACAATGCAACGGCTTCAAATTCTTTTTACAACCTTCAACCTCCATTGTCAAGAGTATTTTATGTTCAAGATAAATCAATTAGTGGCGTTTGGAAACTAAAAGTAATTGATGGTATTCCTGGCAATAACGGAAATTTGTCTTCTTGGAAAATCATTTTTAGCACTGGTGCACTAAAATAAAAGCGCATTTCTTCTATAAAACATGCATTTCATCGAAAACCCATGACGCTCGTCCTCAAAAAACGTCGTTCATACATCGGCGCTTTTATAAAATAAAGCAAAACCGCAATTTTGACTCAATATAAATCTATAAAATAAAAAAACATGAAAACGTTAAAAACAATTTTAGCAATTTTAGCAATTACACTTTTTGCAAGTTCTTGTAGTAAAAGTGATTCTCCAACATCAACAACATCAGAAACGCCTACACCAACTCTAACAGTCAGCACACTTGCTGGAAGTACCCAAGGTGATAGTAACGGAACAGGAACCGCAGCACAATTTTCTTTACCCAACGATATTGTTATTGATGCGACAGGCAATATGTATGTATCTGATGTCTTTAATAACAAAATAAGAAAGATAACACCAGCAGGATTAGTCTCAACTTTTGCTGGAAGTACAGAAGGAGATCAAGATGGTACGGGTAGCAATGCAAAATTTAAAAATCCCAGAGGTATTGCAATAGATGCCTCGGGAATTATATATGTTGCTGATACTGGTAATAATAAAATAAAAAAAATTACTACTGCTGGAGTGGTAAGTACTTTTGTAGGTAGTGTAGCAGGAGATCTTAATGCAACCGGAACTAATGCCAGATTATATGGTCCTTGGGGTCTAGTTTTCGATTCTTCTGGAACTTTGTATGTGTCCGACATTAATAATAATAAAATAAAAAAAATCAGTTTAATTGGTGTGGTTAGTAATTTTGCAGGAAGTACAGAAGGAGATCAAGATGGTGCTGGAACAGTTGCAAAATTTACAACTTTGAGAGGTCTTGCAATAGATGCGCAAGGAAATATTTATGTGGCTGATGCAGGTAACCATAAAATAAAAAAAATAACCTTTACTGGTTCCGTATCTACCTTTGTGGGCAGCACAGTAGGTGATTTTAATGCAACAGGAACAACCGCAAAATTAGATACTCCAATAGGTTTAGCATTCGATTCATCGGGAAATTTATTTGTGTCTGAATTTGGTAACCATAAAATAAAAAAAATTACTCCTCTTGGAATTGTCAGTACCGTTGCAGGAACTTCTATTGGTTTTGCTGATGGCTTGAGTACAGTTGCGAAGTTTAATAACCCAATAGGTTTAGCGTTTAACTCAAATGGAAATCTGATAGTTTGCGACTGGGGAAATAATTTAATTAGAAAAATAGTTTCTAATTAACTAATAAAAAAACCAAAAACTCCATGAGAGTGGTGTTTTTGGTTTTCAAATGACGCTCGTCTATTTAAAACGTCGTTGGTCTATTTGTATTTTTTAAAAAACAACTTAAAATCTAATTTTACACAATAATAACTTTTCAAACAATAATCATGAAAAAATTACTACTATTATCCGTTTTTAGCATTTCAACATTCGTTAATGCACAATTAAATAACCGTCGATTGGTGGTGCCAGAATTTGGTAACAATACTGTAAAAACTTACATACCTGCATCTGCTACAACAATAGTTGCTGATCCAAGTTTTACGATTGTTTTCAGTACACTTGGCAATGGCCTGGCCACTACAGCCAGTCCAAATTGCACCGCCATGTTTGGATCTGATTTGTACGTTTCATTGACTGCAGCCAACCAACGCATCTATAAATTCCCTAATTACGGGACCAATCCAGCAACAGCAATTGCCAATGTGAGTCAAATTACTGCCATGTCGTCTGATTATGTTGGGATCGCATTTGATACGGCTGGAAATTTATACACTTCAGAAGGTAGTTACCTCAATACACAAATTGTAAAATATACTGCTCCAATTACTATGTCATCAACAAGAACTGTTTTAGGTAATGATGGCATACAATCGTATTTTGGAAACATCACTTTTGATGCTGCAGGAAACCTTTGGGCATCGGATTACCGAAATAATAGAGTTGTTGCCATTCCTGTAGCAAACTTGAGCACAACTAATACAGCCATGAAAAGTTTAGTAAATTCTGCTGCTTGGAATGCAACAGGTGCCAATTTAGCCAATAGCAATGCTACTCTGGGAGCAATTGCAACCAATTATGCTTTTACAAGTCCAGAAGGTGTTGCTTTTGACAGCACTGGCGGACTTTGGGTTGCCAATAACAACGATGGCGGAAATAACGGAATGTTAATCAACAATGCAACTACATTAGTACGAATTAGCACTGGTTTACAAGCAACTATTTTAGCGGCAACTTCAACAACAGCAAGTACTTCTTTATTAAATAACGCTAATGGTTTGAAAGTATGGAATTTGCCATCTCCAGGAGCAGGACGACCACAATTAGGCGGCTTGCAAATAGATAAAGTAACAGATAGAATTTATGTAAACGAACAAAAATCAAATTCAGGAATGTTTTTTGATATTTCTACAATAAATGCAGTAACCAACATATTTACAAACCATCAATTACCGATAGTTTCTACTGGTAGTGGCAATGGCGGTATTTATTTAGCCTCGAATACACAAGTTTTGGGAGCTTCTAGTTTTGATGATAATAATGTAAAAATAGGGCTTTATCCAAATCCTTCAAACGGAAACTTCAATATCACAACATCAGAAAAAATGGAGATAGTTTCTGTATTTGATATTTTTGGAAAAGAGATCAGTTTAGAAAATAGTTCTGAAAATGATTTCAAACTTTCAAATCCAGCATCAGGAGTTTACTTTGTCAAAGTTGCCTTTACTAATGGAACGCAAACAACTAAAAAATTAATTATAGAATAATTAAGATTAAAAATATAAATGATTTTTCGTGTGTTTTTTTTGAAAAAGGGTTGTTGGGAGGCAACCCTTTTTTTAAAATATTGCATTTCACTCAACCATATCCGCAATTCACTCATTTGTAAATGAGTGAGTCAAACAAAAAAATTATTTTTATAAATATTAAAAAGAATCTTTTTTAGATAAAAACCTCAAAAAAATATAATTACCTAAAACAAACATAAAATCTATTTTCAAGTTAATCTAAATTTAATTCGTTATGAAAAAGTTACTTCAAATCTTGACTCTATTCTATTCATTTTCAGTGCTTGCACAAGTTGGTATTAACACTACAACACCAAATGCCCAACTAGAAATTAAATCGACTAATCAAGCAACACCAGAAAACACAGATGGGGTTATCATTCCAAAAATAGATGTTTTTCCTGCGACAAACCCAACCGTTTTGCAACAAGGCATGATGGTTTATTTAACTACCATTTCTGGAACAAATCAGCCTGGATTTTATTTTTGGGACAACTTCACCGCAACATGGAAAAATGTTTCTGGAGTTGATGGTTGGAGTTTAACGGGTAATACTGGAACTGTAGCTGGAACAAATTACATTGGAACCACAGACAATACTGATTTGGTTTTAGACACCGATGCAATTGAAAGAATACGAATAAAAAAAACAACAGGAAATGTGGGTATTGGAACGGCAAATCCTTCAGAAAATTTACAAGTTGCTAACAACGTAAAGATTGGAGGTTCTCTTTGGTCAAGCGCAGCAAGTGATCGAGTTTTGAAATTTGGAGATGGAAATTTTGTTACTATTGGTGAAGTTGCTGGTGACGATAAAATGGAAATTAAAGCGAGCGAAATAACAATTAATGCAACCTCAGGAAATGTTTTAGTTCCAACAGGAAATATTGGTATTGGCATAAACATACCAACTAAAAAGTTGCATGTTGTTGCAAATTCTCCTGACAATCCGGTAATATATGGCGTAAATACTAATGCAACCGCAGCAACAACATCTTTTGGAGTTCGAGGAGAATGTGGCTCAACTGGTCTAGGTTCAGCAGGAATTAGTGGTGTTTCTACAAATGCGAGTCAAAACGAAATTGGCGTTGTGGGGGATTATAACTTGTGGGGAGCAGCATTATTTGGATTAGGATATCAAGCTTCCTACACTGACATGCCTTCAACGAGAGATTTTGGACTTTTTGCGACATGCAATTGGACAACTGGAACAGGAGTTTATGCTAGAGACATGAATAATAGTGTTGGATCCTATGCCATTTATGGAACCGGCAGATTTTCTGTTACTGGAGTTAAAGCAGCATCTGTTCCCACAACAAAAGGAAATCAACTGTTGTATTGTACCGAAAGTCCTGAAATTTGGTTCGAAGATTTAGGTGGAGGAAAACTCACTAATGGAACAGTTCATATTGCGCTAGATGAGTTGTTTTTAGAAACTGTTTTCATCGATCAAAACCACAAAACTAGAATTTTTCTTCAAGAAGAAGGAGAAAGTAATGGATTAATTGTTATTAAAGATACTGATGGCAAAGGGTTTACGGTAAAAGAAAAAAATGGTGGAAGTTCTAACATTGATTTTTCATACCGAGTTATGGCAAAACGAAGATTCTATCAAAATCAGCGATTTGGAGTAGATTCAAATCAACCATTTGGTAATAATTTAATAAATGCTAAAGATGCTCCAATAACAACAACAGATCCAAAAGAAATGGAACGCTATGTAGAAGAACAAAAGATCTCAAAAATAAGTGATTCAAAAAATTCATCAAAATAAAATTTTTTATGTGTTAGTTTTTTTTGAAAAAAGGATTGTTGGGAGGCAATCCTTTTTTTGTATAATTTTTACACATATTTTATATAAATTCTTAATACATTGAAAATAAAACGATTAATTTGTAAAATTTAACATTAAAAAATAAAATTCTAATACTTTTTTTCTAATTTAGACGTTCGATTTTTATATGTTATAAAACTATGGCAAATACTACATTAACAAGACGGCAATTATTTCATAAAATAAAAAAAACATTCACAAACAAGGCATCAGAAAAAGATCCTTTGTTCGAAAAATATTCAAGAAAAATATACAACGGAAGACGCTATGCTCCTGCAACGGAACCTTCGAATAATTCAGCAATTGCAAGAGTTGTTCCTTTATCAAGTGGACTTGCACCCTACACAGGAGCATGGTCCACACGTGAAGCACTTCATTTAACAAGAAGAACAGGTTTTGGTTTCAAAAAATCAAATATTGATACATTACAAAACCTTTCGATGAATGCCGCTGTCGATTTAATTCTAAATGTCAGTTCCACTCCTCCAAATCCTCCAGTTAATTTTTATCAAAACCAAAGACCAGATGAAAACGGTATTCCCTATGGAGGCGATTGGACTAATGATGCATTTTCTGGCTATGATATTGGAAATGAAACCAATGGAGATAGAACATTTGCTTTAGCACTTTGGCAAACTGGCTTAGCGCTAAATCAAGACATTACTATCAGAGAAAAAATGACTCTGTTTTGGTATCATTTTATTCCAATTGATTTTGAAGCAGTAAAACAATCTTCTAATCCCTACGTGAATACAAATTCTGCAAGAGTTTGTTATAAATACATGAAGATGTTTCGCACTAATGCCACCGGAAACTTTAAAACATTAATTCGGAACATGGCAACACAGCCCGCCATGATGTATTATTTGAATAATCAAGCGAATACACGAACCGCTCCAGACGAAAATTTTGCACGAGAAATCATGGAACTTTTTACTCTTGGTAAAGATGTAACACCTGCCTACACTCAAGAAGATGTTATTCAGGCAGCAAAAGTACTTTCTGGTTGGAGAGTCGAAAATTTGAATACGAATACAGAATCTACAAATTTTGTGTTGAACAAGCACGATTTGTCAAACAAGCAATTTTCTGCTTTTTTTAATAATACAGTAATTCCGAGTTCAGGTGCTGCGGAATTGGATTTGTTTATTGATATGATTTTTTCAAAATCAGAAATAGTTTCAAAATACATTTGTCGAAGATTATACCGCTTTTTTGTTTACTATGATATTGATGCAAGTATTGAAACTAACATAATTACACCATTAGCACAACATTTTGTAGCCAACAACTGGAATATTTTGCCCGTTTTAGAAAAACTTTTCAAAAGCCAGCACTTTTATGATATGGCAAATCGAGGTGTTTACATCAAAAGTCCTTTTGATATTATTCTCGGAAGTTTGAGAACATTTAATATCAATTACAATGTATCTGACCAGTCAAATCATGAAGCCCAATATGAACTTTGGAAAACATTCTTCTATTCACTTGGCGATATGGAGCAAACCATGGGACGAGTTCCAAGCGTGTCTGGTTGGCAGGCATTTTATCAAAAACCATCGTTTCATGAATATTGGATAAATTCTAATTCTATTCAGCGGCGCTATGGTTTAATGCGCTACGTTCTTTATGGATTTGACAAAACAAATAATGGATTAACTACCAGAATAGAAATTGATGCAATCGCATTTGTGCGACAATTCAGTAATACTATTTGTGAAGATCCAAACTTGTTAGTCGATGAGTGCATTAAATACCTTTTACCAATTGAGATTAGTTCAAATCAAAAAAACAATATTAAAGATCAAACGTTGCTTTCTGGACAAACATCAGATTATTATTGGACTGGGGCATGGATTGATTATATTGGTGCACCAACAAATATGGGTTTTAGAGATATTGTTAAAAATAGATTAAAAAATATGTTGCTAACTATTGTTGAATTTGCTGAATATCAATTAATGTAACTTTAATTATTTATAAAATGGAAAGAAGAAAATTTTTAAAGACAACCGCATTAGTATCAGCACCATTACTATTCAATCAAATTCCAGTATTGGCATCATCTGATTTAGATAGTTCAAGTTTAAAAATGCTAGCGAATGCCGCAGTTGGCTGCGGTAAGATATTAGTCATAATACAAATGAACGGAGGAAACGATGGTTTAAATACTGTACTTCCAAAAGACCAATGGAGTAAACTAAATGCTGCAAGAGCAAACATGTTGATGAATGAAAGCGATGTTCTATCTCTAAACAATAATGCCTCAACAGGATTGCATCCAGCAATGACTGAAATGCAAAATTTATATAACGATGGCAAAATGATGATCGTACAAGGAGTTTCCTATCCAAATCCTAGTTTTAGTCATTTTAGAGCTACTGATATTTGGTTCACTGGGTCTCCAAGCGATGTTACTTTGCAAACAGGTTGGCTAGGTCGTGCGTTAAATAGTGTATATCCTGGTTTCCCAATTGGTTATCCAAATGCAGAAATGCCAGATCCGCTAGCGATTCAAATTGGCTCAACTTTGCCTTTTTCATTGCAAGGACCAACAATCAACTTGGCGTATAGCGTTCCCAAACCCGAGGATTTACTAAATGTTATAAATGCTACTACAGATCCTGCACCAAACTCTGATTATGGTAATGAATTGACTTTTTTGCGATTAATGAAAGATCAAAGTAATACCTACAGATCAACCATTCAGGCTGCTTATAATGTACCTAAACCTCAATCTGCGGTTTACCCTGCGAACAATAGTTTAGCAGATCAACTCAAAATTGTTGCTAAATTAATAAATGGTGGACTTCAAACTCCAATTTATATTGTAAATCATCCTAAAACCCATGACACTCACGAGGATCAAGTTCAGGCATCAGACAAAAAACTAGGGAAACAAGCCGTAAACTTGTCCATTTTGTCTCAAGCAATTGGAGCATTTCAAGAAGATTTAAAAATTATTGGAAAAACAGACAAAGTAACCGGAATGACTTTTAGTGAGTTTGGTAGACGAATCAAAAGCAATGGAAGTTTAGGAACCGATCACGGCTCTGGAGCACCCGTTATCTTTTTTGGTGCTGCATTGAATACTGGTGCTAGAAATGTTGCAGGAACTGCGCATCCGGTTTCTGGAATGATAGGAACTTCACCTCTTTTACCAGCGAATGCGACTGTAAATGATCAAGTTCCAATGCAATTTGACTTCAAGCAAGTTTATTCAAGCATTATGCAAGATTGGTTGTGTATGTCAGAGCAACAAGCAACGGCAGTACTTGGTGGCACCTTTGAGAAATTACCTATTTTCAAAACTGGAATTGATAAACCCGAAGATTCTGGTTCAGATGATTTCATATCAGTATATCCAAATCCTGTAACAAACAATCAAATCAATATTCAATTCAAAGATTTTATCAAATCAAGGGTAAACATTGCTATTTTTAGTATACAGGGCTCTAAAATTTTTGATGATATATTTGCAGTCGATGGAAACCTTTTAAGTTTCAATGTAAACTCGAATATTGCCACCGGAAATTATATTTTAGAACTCAATTACAATGAAACAAAATTCTATAGAAAGTTAATCTTTCAATAGTATTCATTTCTTGAGCCTGTTCCAACTTTTCGTTATAGCCCTTGTTCTCAAAGTTTTTTTTCTTTTGCCTCTGCAAGAGCTTCCTGCGGTCGCTTTGCAAAGTCAAGAAAAAATAACTTTCAAAACGTCGGGGCTACCACTGCAATTTGGGGCAGTTTGATTATCGTTTTTTAGAATACTTTCTTTTAAAGGTCATTTATATTTTACATACATTCATGATATAAATTAACTAATACCAAACTTTTTATTAGTTTATGATTTCTTTGAGTAAAAAATAACCCATAGGTTATTTTTTTTG
>JANPDC010000196.1:0-17278 GCA_031431275.1 Bacteroidota bacterium | reverse complement strand
ATCAAATGGAACCATGTTTTTATTAACCGTAATTTCTGCTTTTACAAGAGCATTTTCGGCTTCTTTACCCGTAATTCCTTTATTTCTCAAATCAATCAACATCATGTGATTGTCTGTTCCGCCAGAAATTAAATCATATCCTCGGTCCATAAATGCTTTTGCCATTGCTTTTGCATTTTTTTGAACTTGCATTGAATAATGAAAAAATTCATCGCTCAAACATTCGCCAAACGCAACTGCTTTTGCAGCAATGATATGCATCAATGGTCCACCTTGATTTCCAGGGAAAACTGCTAAATCTAATAACGAAGACATCATTCTGATTTCGCCTTTTGGAGTTTTCAATCCAAACGGATTTTCGAAATCTTTACCCATCATGATTAACCCGCCACGAGGTCCACGTAAAGTTTTATGAGTTGTTGTTGTAACTATATGACAATGAGGCATTGGATCATTCATTAAACCTTTTGCAATCAATCCAGATGGATGTGAAATATCTGCTAACAATAATGCTCCAACTGAATCGGCTATCTTACGGAAACGTTCAAAATCCATATCACGACAGTAAGCAGATGCTCCCGCAATAATCATTTTTGGCATTTCGCGAGTGGCAATTTCTTGAATTTTATCATAATCAAAACGACCCGTTTCTTTTTCTACGCCATAAAAAACTGGATTGTATAGACGACCAGAAAAATTTACTGGTGAACCGTGCGTTAAATGTCCGCCGTGCGATAAATCGAATCCTAGAATTTTATCACCAACTTTCAAACAAGCATGATAAACTGCTGTATTTGCCTGAGAACCAGAATGCGGTTGTACATTTGCGTACGCAGCACCAAACAATTCTTTGGCACGATCAATGGCTATTTGTTCCACAACATCAACAACTTCACAACCACCATAATAACGTTTTCCGGGATAACCTTCGGCGTATTTATTGGTCAAACAAGAACCTGCGGCTTCCATAACTTGGTCGCTTACAAAGTTTTCTGATGCGATGAGTTCAATTCCGTGAATTTGACGGTCTTGTTCTTCGTTTACTAAGTCAAAAATTATCGAATCGTGTTGCATTTTGATTTGTTTTAAAATTTGATTACAAAAATACAAAAAAACGTTTGGAAAATAAGCAGATTATAATATATTTGATAAATGAATTTTCAACACAATAATCAACATCAAAAATGCCAATAACAGCTAATTATACCAATCGAAAATCGTGGTTAGAAGTCGCAATAAATTCTGATTTTCCAATACAAAATATTCCTTTCGGAGTTTTTTTAACAAAAGAAAACGTCGTGACTGTAGGAACAAGAATCGGAGATTTCGCAATTGACCTTGGTGCTTTGCAACAATTAAATTATTTTGAAGGTATTGAATTAACAGACGATATGTTCATGCAAGATACTTTAAATGATTTCATTTCGGATGGTAAAAAAACGTGGCGATTGGTTAGAAACCGCATTGCGGATATTTTTGATGCTGAAAATTCAAAACTTCGTGACAATAAAAAACAACGTGATATTGTGATTTTCAACATGCATGAAGTTGAAATGCAGTTGCCCGTATTGATTGGCGATTACACTGATTTTTATTCGAGTAAAGAACATGCCACTAATGTTGGAAAAATGTTTCGTGACCCAGAAAATGCACTTTTACCAAACTGGTTACACATTCCAGTTGGTTATCATGGACGCAGTTCGACAATTGTCCCAAGCGGAATTCCAGTGCATAGACCGATGGGACAATTGATGACAGACGGAGCAACTTCGCCAGTTTTCGGACCTTCAAGATTGATAGATTTTGAACTCGAAACTGCTTTCATCACAACCGATGCCAATGTAATGGGTGAAAACGTACCTGTTCACGAAGCCGAAGATTATATTTTCGGAATGGTTTTATTGAACGATTGGAGTGCACGCGATATTCAAAAATGGGAGTATGTGCCACTTGGTCCGTTTCTTGGAAAGAATTTTGCAACATCGATTTCTCCTTGGATTGTTACAATGGATGCACTTGAGCCTTTTAGAACCAAAGGTCCTAATCAAGATCCAATGCCTCTGCCCTATTTGCAACAAAAAGGAAAACATACTTTTGACATTAACCTAGAAGTAGCCATTGCTCCGGAAAATGCTGCACCAACCGTTGTTTCAAAATCTAATTTTAAATATTTATATTGGTCAATGTCGCAACAATTGGCACATCATACCAGCAATGGTTGTCGTGTAAATTCAGGCGATATGATGGGTTCTGGAACAATATCTGGTGAAAAACCATCAAGTTTTGGTTCTATGTTAGAATTGACTTGGTCTGGAAAAAATCCAATACAATTAAATGATGGAACGGAACGAAAATTTATAAATGATAACGACACCGTTATTATGACTGGTTTTTGTGAAAATAAAGAAGTTCGAATTGGTTTTGGTGAAGTTTCGAGTAAATTGTTGCCGCCATTTTTGAGGAAATAAGTATCCCATCCCCGACCCTTCCCAAAGGGAAGGGAGCAACAATAAAAAAAATAAACTAAAATTTTTTATGGATATATATGAAGAAAAGAGACTGCATTGGATTAATTTTTTAGAAAGATTTGTAGCAAATCAACTTGACATTAAATTTTCTGATATTGATTCTAGATATGTTAATTTCAAAATCGAAAATATATTAGATACAGAGATATCAATTGATTCAAAATATGGTTTTTTAACAATTAACTTTCCTAGTGCAAAAATCGAGAGAGATTTTGTTAATCATTCTGGTTATTGTTTTACTCAAAATGATCAAGATAGTGTTTCCAAAGAACAATACAAATCTTTTACAAACAAATTTCCATGCAGAATTTATAACAATTCTTTAAGTTTAAATTTTTATGATCCAGAGAATAAGCATCAAAAAGAGGACCTGCTTAACAGAATTTTAGTGTTTGAAAATATTTTGCAAACGATATTGAAATTAAAAGTTGCAAACATTAAAGCAACAATATTTTAATTATAAATCATTAGCTACAGATACAAAACTTTGGCACTAATTTTGGTTAAACTTTAAAACACCTATCTACAATCAATCTAAAAATCAAAACTTATGAAAAAAATTACACTTATTTTATCGCTATTTATTCTTATTTCGGCCTGTGGAGTCAAACAAACTAGAAGTCTACTTACTTCGGGAGATTATGATGCTGCGATCCAAAATGCAGTAGAAGGTTTGCGCAGTAATAAAAATGCAAAAGGTCGACAAGACTATGTTTATTTGCTTGAAGAGGCTTTTGCAAAAGCAAAAGAGCGAGATTTGAATATTGTTAATAATTTGACTAGAGAAAATAATCCGAATGGTTTAGAAAAAATATACAATACCTATTTACTATTGAATAATCGACAGGAATTGATTCGTCCATTGTTACCAATGAGATTACTAATCGAAAACAGAGAAGCTATTTTTCCGTTTGATACTTATGGAGACCAAATTACAAATAGCAAAAACGCTCTTTCCAAACAATTATATGACAATGCTTTAGCCTTGATTGCAACCAAAGACAAATTAACATGTCGTCGTGCTTATGATGATTTGGGATATTTAAATCGAATCAATCCTGGATACAAAGACACTAATAAATTAATGAATGATGCCAGAGAAAAAGGTACAGATTATGTGAGTGTTTATCTAAAAAATGATACAAATATGGTTATTCCAAATCGTTTGCAAAACGATATGTTAGATTTTAGCGCTTTTGGTATCAATGATTTTTGGACGGTTTATCATAGCAATCGTTTAAAAGATGTTACCTATGATTATGGTATGATTGTAAATTTTAGAGCCATCAACATTTCGCCAGAGCAAAATAATGAAAAACAATTTGTGAAAGAAAAACAAATTAAAGATGGAACAAAACCATTGTTAGATGCTAATGGTGTCCAAATTAAAGATCAAGCAGGAAACCCCATTCGAGTTGATAATTTCAAAACAATAAAAATTAGTATTTATGAATTTAGACAATTCAAGTCGGTTCAAGTAACTGCAAAAGTGGATTATATCAACTTCAAATCAAAACAACTTTTAGATACATTTCCGCTTTCGAGTGAATTTAATTTCGAAAATGTATATGCTACTTTCAATGGAGATCGTTTGGCAAGTGACGAAAGTTATTATCCGTTTTTTGATAGAAGAGCCGTTCCATATCCAAGCAATGAACAAATGATTTATGATTGCGGTGAAGATTTGAAAGCAAAGTTAAAAGGAATTATTTCTGGAAATAAAGTTAGAAAATAAGGTCGAAAATGAGATTAAGATTTATCCAAAATCTTAATCTCACTCCAAATATTTCTATACTAAAAACTGCGTCAATTCCTGAGCATCAATTCTATCATGAGAAGCATTATAGATAGCAACTCCATTTTTTATTAATAAAACTTGTGGTGACTGATGTATGACCTCAAATTTTGATGCAATTTCATTTGATATTGCTCTAAAATTTAACAAATCAAGAAAATAAGTATCTATTTTTTCTTGTAAATCGAATTCTCTTTCGAAATTTTTCAACGCCATTCTACTAATGCTACATGTTGTACTGTGTTTGAATAACAAAGCTGGTTTTTCGGAATTGTTTTGAATGTCAGATAATTGACCTAGATCAGTTAATGGAATCCAATTAACATTTGACATTGATTTGTTTTGATTTTCGTCGTTAGATGACCCAAATACATTTTTAAAGAAACTCATTATTTTATTTATTAATTCCTTACAAAGGTAAACAAATTCGATTAGTTAAAAATTATCAATTTTACACAATTGATTAACAAAAAAACTCCAACCTTTCGATTGGAGTTAGTATTATTTAAAAACAAATTAATCTCTTGTGAAGTTAAACGTTTTTCCGCCTTGTGAAAAAGACATTGTGGTTTTTGTTTCATTGAATATTATTTCAATAGGAGCACCTTGAATTTTGAATTTATCTTTTCCAATAGATTCAAGAGGAAATTTTCCTTGACCAGTTGCTTCTCCCATTAATGTTCCATTATCTTCAGAAAAAATAATTTTAATTGGTAATTCTTTACTTGAGAAAGTTCCAATATAAGCATCTAAAATTACATCTTTTTCCATTACTCCTGTTCCAGATGACCATGAGTTATTTTTGGTATTGATATCTGGGAAAACTCCACTTGGATCAATCGTTACTGACTCAATTTCTTCAGTAGTATTGGCTTTGAAAGTCCAATCGTTATTTCGTTCCCAAATTTCTACTGGAAGTTTTATAGTGGTAACTTTTCCTGATTTTAATTTAATATCAACGATCAACGGCATCGCCATTTTTTCTAGATTTTCAACCGTAATTACTGCGCCTTTAGTGGGATCGTTTTTAATATATTTCACTTTTGTAACAGCCTGATCTAATTGCCAATTGTTTACAAACCAACCTCTCCAAAACCAATTCAAATCTTCTCCCGATACATTCTCCATAGTTCTAAAAAAGTCATCTGGTGTTGGATGTTTGAATGCCCAACGTTCTGTATATGTTCTGAAAGCATAGTCAAAACGCTCTTTACCAAGAATTTGTTCACGCAACATTATTAGTCCAGTACCAGGTTTAAAATAGGCTAAAATTCCAAGATTTGCCTCTTTTAAACCATCTGGTGCTGTATATATAGGCTCCATTTCTTGATTTGTTAACACGTTAGACATTTGTTGCATGTTTGTTGCTGGTTGCTTGTACTCACCATTATTAAAATCTTCTGAACTCAAAGAATTAATAAATGTATTGAAACCTTCATCCATCCAAGCAAAAAGTCGCTCGTTTGAACCTACAATCATAGGAAACCATCCATGTCCAAATTCATGATCTGTAACTCCCCAAAGAGCTTCTGTTTTGTCAGTATATTTACAAAAAACAATCCCAGGATATTCCATTCCTCCTTCGTTACCTGCAACATTTGTTGCAGCTGGATATGGAAATTCATACCATCTTTTTGAATAATTTTCAACAGATGTCTTTGTATATTCTGTTGAACGACTCCAAGCATCTTGTCCATCACTTTCAACTGGATAAGCAGAGATCGCAATTGATTTTTTTCCAGAGGGTAAATTAATTTTTGCTGCATCAATAATAAATGCTGCCGAAGAAGCAAATGCTACATCTCGAGAATTCTTGATATTGAATTTCCAAGTTAATGTAGATTTTCCCGTTGGACGTGAATTTGATTGGGTTACTTCTGCGGCCGTTCTAATCATCACGGTTTTGTCACTTTCTTTTGCTAAGTTCCAACGCTTCAATTGTTCTGCAGTATAAACCTCTGAGGGATTGGTTAACTCACCTGAGCAAACTACAATATGATTTGCTGGAGCAGTTATTGCAACATTATATTCTCCGTATTCTAAATAAAATTCCCCTGCGCCCATGTATGGCAAAGTATTCCATCCTTTTACGTCATCATAAACACACATTCTAGGATACCATTGCGCTGTTGTAAAAATCTTACCGTTTTTAGTGTCTTGAATCCCCATTCTGTCCGATCCATAAATTGGAGAAATGAAAGAAAAATCGATTTTAACTTTCAATGACGCACCATTTCCGTTTAATTCTTGAGGAAGTACAATTTGCATTCTGGTATCTGTAATCGTAAATTTCACTTCTTTTTCAACTGATTTACCCGCAACCATTGAAATAACTTTTACAGACTTAATGTTATGACCGCCATTAAATTTTTCTCCATCTGCACCATTTCTACTTCCATTCAACGGAATAATGGCATTACCTCGTGAGTCGTCTTTAAATAAATTTTGATCTACATTCAACCACAAAAAAGCCAATTTATCTGGACTATTGTTTGTGTAAGTTAAAACTTCTGAACCAACAATTTCGTTGGTTTTGTCATTTAAACTTGCTGTAATGTTATAATCCGCTCTATTTTGCCAGTATTTTGCACCCGGTTGTCCGCTTGCAGAACGAGTTTCTGTTCCATTTTTTTTGTAAAAATCTGGAGCAAATGCCTCTTGATAATTGTAATTAGACTTAGATTTCGTCGCAGTTTCTTGGGCATTTACAGAAGAAAACCCTAGAAACAAAACTCCAAATGAAGTTAGTTTAATAAAAATGTTTTTCATGGTTTGATTTATTTGTTTTTTTGTAAGACGATACAATTTTTAAATTGTTACAAAAATCGAAATCAAATTTAGTATAATTAAAACTTTAGAAATGCTAAATAAAATATAATTTAATACTTTTGATTAAAATATTACAAATTTTGAACTACATCATCAAAAATAATTTGATAAAAGCTACCATCAAGTCAAAAGGTGCTGAACTCATTTCTCTGAAATCATTTGAAACCGAATATATTTGGAATGGAAATCCAGAATTCTGGAGCAAGCATTCCCCTGTTTTGTTTCCAATTGTAGGAACATTAAAAAACAACTCCTATATGTATGAGAATAAAATCTATAATTTATCTCGTCATGGTTTCGCTCGAGACATGGAGTTTGTTGTTATTGAATCTAATCAAACATCGATAGTTTTTTCATTAAAATCAAATACAGAAACACTAAAAATATATCCTTTTGATTTTGAATTGCTTTTGAAATATGAATTAGAAAATCTAAAACTTAAAATATCTTACGAAATAATTAATAATTCCGAAACAGAAATGCCTTTTTCAATTGGTGCTCATCCAGCATTTTCTTTGCCAAATGATTTTGAAAAATATAGTTTAGAATTTAATGAGAATGAAAATTTAGTAAGTTACATCCTAAAAAACGATTTGATTTCTGAAACTACTTTTAAAATTGAAACATTTAATAAAAAACTACCTCTTTCTTATTCCCTTTTCGAAAACGATGCGCTGATTTTTAAGAACTTAAATTCGAAAATGATTACCATTTTTGATAATAAAAAGCCATACCTAAAAATTGATTTTGATGATTTTCCAAATCTAGGAATTTGGACAAAACCAAATGCAAAATTCATTTGTATTGAACCTTGGTTAGGCTATTCTGACACAGAATACAGTTCAGGAAAAATTATTGAAAAAGAAGGCATACAATTTGCTATTAAAAATAAAGCATTTTGTTGTAGTTTTACCCTCGAAATTTTATAAAAATGTTAGATCTAAATTTCTCTCCATTTCCAGACTTAAAAACCGAAAGATTATTTTTGAGACGGGTTTCTGTAGACGATGCCCATGAAATCATGGAACTTCGAGGAAATGCTGAAACCATGAAATACATTCCGCGTCCATTAGCCAAAACCATAGAAGATGCGATGGCTCATATAACCATGATTGATGATAAAATCAACTCCAACGAAGGTATCAATTGGGCTATTACAATTAATGGAAATCCAAAACTTATTGGAATTATAGGACATTATAAAATTCAAAAGGAAAATTTTAGGGCTGAAATTGGGTATATGTTATTGCCCGAATTTCATAATCGAGGTATCATTTCAGAAGCGATTCACGAAGTAGTAAATTATGGTTTCGAATCAATGAAACTGCACTCGATTGAAGCTATTATTGATCCCAGAAATTTTGCTTCTGAAAAAGTTTTACAAAAAAATAGTTTTATCAAGGAAGCACATATTATAGAAAACGGATTTTATGATGGCGTCTTTATTGATACTGTGATTTACTCCTTACTAAAAAGAAATTTTAAGAATTAAAGTATATGAATGAATTTGAAAAGCAATTTCAAGATTTAGAAAATTTTCTACAGTTTGAAGATTACACAGTTTTAACCAAAAGAATTATCGATCTTACACTTGATTCAGAAAATATTGAGTTCTACAAAAAAACAAATCTTTTTTTAGATTGGTTAGACAAAAACGAAAACAATTTAGATTCTAGGAAAGCAAAATTTGTAGAAATTCTTAAAGATTTACATCAATATCTTTCGAAGAAACAAATTTCAGAAAAACAAATTTTGGTTTCATCATCAGATTTAGTAAAATCATATGGTAACTCAAGTTTTGCACTTGGTCCAATTGATTTAGATTTGCGTGAAGGAGAAATACTGGGTTTAGTAGGCGAAAACGGAAACGGAAAAACAACCCTTCTTCGATTGCTTTGTGGAGAATTATTTGCAACATCTGGAAAACTAAATTATAATTTTAAATTTTCTGATGCTTTTGATTTACGATCGCAATTGGTTTATATTCCTCAACGAACAGAAACTTGGTATGGTACCATGCTCGAAAATTTACTTTTCACAGCAGCAAGTTATGGCTATAAACCCGAAGAAAATGAATTAATCGTTGAACTCACTATTGCACGACTTGGGCTCAGAAAATTCAGAAACCATGCCTGGAAAAGTTTATCATCTGGTTATAAAATGCGTTTTGAATTGGCAAGAATGTTACTTCGAAAACCAAAAATTTTGTTGATAGATGAGCCTTTAGCAAACCTAGATATTTTGGCTCAACAAACTATACTTGAAGATTTTAAAGCTATTGCAAAATCGCCATTTAGACCCATTGGGATTGTTTTGAGTTCTCAACAATTATATGAAGTTGAAAAAACATCCGACCAAGTAATTTTCTTGAAAAATGGAGTTCAAAAAAATCTTCATGAAACCAAAATAAATGAGAATAATGAAATTGTTATTACAGATAACCATTTAGTTATTGAATTCGAAAGCAATTGGTCACAAAAACAATTAGGAGAACTTTTTGAAAAACAAAACATGATTTCATTACAGTTTAATGGTGGGACTTTCATCGTTACTTTCTCGGAAACTGTTTCAGTTTCACAATTTATGCAAATTGCAATTGACAACAAAATTCCGTTACTCTATTTCAGAAATATTTCTAATTCAACTCGACGATTCTTCGTTTCATAAATATACATTATGTTCAAAAATATTCAAAAATATCTATTACTAAATCATCCACTATTGTGGAATACAAAAGTAATTCCAACAATTGTTTTTACTTTAATTTTTCATGGTATTTTTTTTGGAATTGGCTATTTCAATGGCATAATTGATTTTCAAGAGACTTATTCCTATAACTATGGAGTTGAGGATGGTGTTGTGATTTTTTTTAGTGTTATAGTTACGATTTTATTATTCATTATTTGGTTGGTTTATTATGCAAAAAACAATGCATTCAAATCATATTATCCTTTGAAAGTTACTTCGTTGTACAAAGAATGGTTGATTATTTTATTAATCTCAATTCTAAACATTACTTATACCGTTAGTTATTATTCTGGTAAAACAATACAAAATCGAACCTATTGTTCTAAAATTCAAACCGAAAAAAGATGTAAAACTATAGAAATGGCCTCTATTTTTATTGATGGAGGATTCGAAAACCATGGTTCACAAGATTATGATGGCAATGGTAAAATTACTTTTCAAAATAAAAAATACAAACATAACTCTCTTATCAATAGAAGTGCAAATAATATAGGTGATTACTATAATAGAGGACGTTACTTAGAAAGTATCGATAAAAATCCAAATACAATTAGTTCTGAAATGATGGTCAAAACTTGGATGCAAAAAAACAACCAATTTGAGATTAAAAAAATGATGAATGATTATTTCAGTTTAATTAAAGAGCACCATTTAGAAAGTAATATTTCTCCTGAAAAGTGGTTTGCTTTGACCTACAATTTTCCTGATTTTATAGAATATGAAAAAATTTGCAGTGAAAAACCATATTATAATATTCCAACAAAAACATTAAACCCAACTGAAAATTCTATGGTAGTAGATAGTGCTACAGTTGCAACCGAAAATAGTGATTCCACTTATTATGTCCCACAAAATAACCTAAAAAACGGATACAGAAACATATATCAATCCTGGGAAGATCCTTTAGTTGATTTTAATTTATTACGAGTTCTATTATATGTCAGTATTGGATTTTCCATGCTTTTATTTTCTTACAAAGTTACAAGTGGTAGAAATTGGATTATTGCAATAGTTTGTGTTGGTCTGTTATGGATGTTAACCGGAATTGCCTCAATAATCATCCAATCAAGTTTAACTTTTCTATTTTGTTGGCTTGCAGTTATGACTTTTTTATTGATTTACTTTTTCGCTATTGTGGCAAAAAACAAAGGCAAAAAAATATCTGAAATAATCTTGAATTTGATGCTTTGGTCATTTGGTGGATTTTTACCCACAATTTATGGTCTAGTTTTTGAATTTACTAGACTAGATTATAATGCGACTCAAGGGATTGATTCGCCAAAATACAATTGGTTGGAAAATAATTTAGATTTATTTACATGGTTAAATATGCTAATTATTGTAGCAGTCATGTTTTTCTTGACGATATACGTCAAAAAATGGAAAGGGATTGCAGAAAGTTAATACATTTGTAAAGTCAAAAACTTAATTTGTGTTTAAAAAAAATAAAAAATCAATAATTTTCATCATCATTTCAATATATGTTATTGGAATGATGATAACTTTTAGTGGCGATTTAATTCTTCAAATACAATCCGTTAGACATCAAAATCAAATTGAAAAACTTGAAAAATCTGAAACTTTAGAATTTTCTTTGAAAGAATGGAATAATTTTTCTGACAATCAAGAAATAAAATTTCAAAATAGTTATTATGATGTAATATCATCTCAAACAATAAATTCAAAAGTTGTTGCAAAAGTTGTAAAAGATGATTTTGAAAATGAAATCAGAGTTTCGATTCATAAAATTTTTAGTAAAACCAAATCATCATCAAGCAATCAAAAAAAATCAAACACATTTTCTAAACATGTGATTTGCAAAAATGAGTTTGTTTACAAAAATAAATTTGATTTTATTAAACTCACAAATTTTAGTGAAGTTTTGATTTCTAAAACATCTAATTTTATAGAATTTTCAGAAAAACCACCGTGTACAATTAATTTTTATGCTATTTTAGATAAAAATTAATTCCAAGAAATGAATCCAATTTAATTTTTGATTCATTTCAAGTTTACACAAAAAATGAAAAATTTATTAGCAATTATTGCTTGTGGAATATCTATTTTTGGATTTTCACAAGTAGAAAAAGACACAACAAAATCAATCAAACTAAATAGTATTGTAATAAACTCACAGCGTTTTGCAAAACTAAAGCGCACAATAACTCAACAGGTCGAAAGCATATCTAAAAAAGAAATCGAACTTCAAAATTCGCAAAACACCGCCGACGTCTTTGCTAATCAGGGAACATTATCCATACAAAAATCTCAACAAGGTGGAGGAAGTCCTGTAATTCGAGGATTCGAAGCCAGTAGAATTTTACTAATTGTTGACGGAATCAGAATGAATAACTTGATTTACAGAGCTGGTCATTTGCAAAATAGTATCACTGTCGATAAAAATATGCTAGAAAATATTGATGTGCTATTTGGACCTTCATCAACAATTTATGGAAGCGATGCTCTTGGAGGAGCAATATATTTACAGACCAAAAACTCGAAACTATTATCAGAAAACGGAAATAAAAAATTTTCAGGTAATTTTTTGAGTAACTATAGTTCTGTAAACGAAGGTAAATCTGTTCATTTTGATTTGAATTATGCAAGTTCAAAATTTGCTTCTTTAACTTCATTTTCCTATAATTATTATGGTGATTTGAAAATGGGAAGACGACAAAATGGTTCTGAACCCAATTTTGGCGAACGAAATTTTTATGCTGAAACTATTGATGGAATTGATGTAAAAGTTCCAAACGATGACAAATATGTTCAAAAATTTTCTGGATACAAGCAATATGATTTCATGCAAAAATTTGTTTTTGAACCAAATAGTTCAACTAGGCATAATATTAATTTTCAGTACTCCACAACTTCAGATATCCCAAGATATGATCGATTGACAGATTTGAATGGAATCAATTTGAAAAGTGCTGTTTGGAATATTGGCCCACAAAAACGACTTTTAGGTGCTTACAAATTAACAAAAGAAAAAGTTTTTTTGAACAGCAATTTGAATCTAACTTTGAGTTATCAAAACATAGAAGAAAGCCGTATAAACAGAAATTTCGGTAATAAAAATCAAAATAGTAGAATTGAAAAAGTTTCGATTTTTGCTTTAAATTCTGATTTTAAAACTAAAATTGGAAAAGCCGATTTTATTTATGGATTAGATTTTGTTTATGATGATTTAAAATCTTCTGCTTTTGTAACAAATATAGCGACAGGAGTTGAAGGCATTTTAGATTCAAGATATCCAAACGGAAAAAACAATACATTCTCAGGTGAAGGTTTTGCATATTTAAACCATAATTTCAATGCAAAATCTTCGTATAATGTTAGCCTTCGTGCTGGTTATAAAACTTTGAAATCAGAAATTATTTACAATCCGTTAAATTTGCCATACACAGAAATCAATCAGAAAAATTTTACTTATTCTGGAGCCATTGGCTTTGTAAATAACCCAAGTAGCAATGTTAAAATTGCTTTCAATCTAGCCTCTGCATATCGTGTTCCTAATATTGATGATTTATCTAAAATTTTCGAAAGCACAAATGGCAAATTAATTGTTCCAAATAGCGATTTAAAACCAGAAAAATCTGTAACTGCAGATCTTGGAATTACGTTTTGGGACGGAAATAAAATTCAATTTGAAAACAATTTCTTTCTAACGAAATTGTACGATCCAATTGTTACCAATTCTTTTACGTTTAATGGTCAAAATACAATTATTTACAATGGAGTAAATAGTGTTATACAAGCAAATCAAAATCAAGGACAAGGAACGGTTGCAGGTTTATCAACTACTCTAAAAGCATTTCTATTTAAAAAATTATTATTTTATGGAACTTTTAATTTCACAAATGGTCGAATTAAAAACAATTTTGGTAATTTTCCTTTAGATCATATTGCGCCAGTTTATGGAAAAGCAGGATTTAGATACGAAAACAACTATTTCAATTTAGATTTGAATATGAATTATAATGGAAATAAAAATATAAAAGATTTCTCACCTTCAGGCGAAGACAATTTGGTATATGCAACAGTTAACGGAACTCCTTCTTGGGAAACTTATAATTTTAAATCTTCAATTTCTGCAATAAAAAACATTATAATTTTCACAGGAGTCGAAAATATTTTAGATACACAATACAGAACTTTTTCTTCAGGAATAAACGCAGGTGGAAGAAATATTTACTTTGGTGCAAAATACAATTTTTAAAATTTGAAATAATAAAAATGGTTTTCAAATTAATTGAAAACCATTTTTATTTATCAAACTTTGGTAACGTTTTAATAAACAAATCTTCAACTTTTTTTCTAGCCCAATCGGTTTTTCTCAAAAATGTCAAACTCGATTTTATCGACGGATTATCAGTAAAACATTTTATCTTTACCAATTCAGACAAAGTATCAAAACCATAAAACGCAACCAGTTTTTCAAGAATTGTTTGCAAAGTTATTCCATGAAGCGGATTGTTTTTTTGATTATTTTCCATGTTACAAATATATTATAAAACCTATAAAATTATGAAAAAGTTACTTTTAATTTTAGTTTTTGCATTACAATTTAGTATTTCAAATGCACAAACAACCACCTATTATTTTATTCGACATTCAGAAAAAGTAGATAATTCTGAAAATCCAGATTTATCAGAAAAAGGAAAACTTCGTGCCGAAAATTGGAACAAAATATTTTCAGAAACCAAATTCGATGCTATTTATTGCACCGATTTTAAGCGGATTATTCAAACCGCTACTCCAATTCTAAATTTTAGAAACCTGAAACCTATTATTTACAATCCCAAAACAATTGACCTTGAAGTTTTTAAATCAGAAACCAAAAATAAAACCGTTTTAGTAGTTGGACATAGCAATTCGACACCAGAATTTGTCAATAAACTTATCAAAGAAAAAAAATACGAAAAAATCAATGAAACCGTTTTTGGAAACCTATATATAGTTACAATTTCAGAAAATGGAAGTTCAAATAATCAATTTTTGAAATTAGAATAAGCCTAATTTTTGCTACATTTGCAAACTATGTTAAAAATTATCAATATACTCAATAAAAAAGCACGTTTCGATTACGAAATTCTTGAAACTTACACTGCAGGAATCGTTTTAGCTGGAACCGAAATAAAATCCATTCGACTCGGAAAAGCCAATATAACCGAAAGTTTTTGCGAATTCAATTCCAAAAATGAACTTTTTGCTATTAACACAAATATCGAAGAATATGCTTTCGGAAATCAATTCAATCACAAAGCACGAAGTGAACGAAAATTGTTGCTTAATAAGCGTGAACTGAAATCATTAGCCAAAAACGTACAAGCCAAAGGTTTGACAATTGTTCCTTTAAAATTGCACACCACCGAAAAAGGTTTAGCAAAACTTGATATCGGACTTTGTCGAGGTAAAAAAACCTATGACAAGAGAGAATCATTGAAAGAACAAGATACAAAACGAGATTTAGATAGAATAAAAAAGGCTTTTTAAATTCAATAAAACCTAATTCTTAACAACTTTTTTGTTAATTATTTTCCCATCTTGCTCGATTGAAATCAAATAAATTCCTTTAGAGAAATCATTTGTGTTGATTTTAATACTGTTCTCGAAAAACTTTTCGAACATCAACTTACCTGTAAAATCGTAGATTTTTATAGTTGTATTTTCAAAAGTATCAATAGTAATTTCATTTGAAAAAGGAACAGGACTAATTGCTAATTTATCAAGAAAAAAATCAGCGTTTGATAAACTACAATTCGATAGATTGCCAACCGCTGAGTTGAAAACACCATTATTTACCGACCAATTTTCCCAACTGCCGCCTGAACCTGTTTGCCAATCAGACAATTGAAAATAATTTGTGCCGTTTATAGTTCCTGGAACTTTATAAACCTTTACAGCCTCGCCATTTCTATTCCAAGTCAAATTTGTATTTGCTTGACATATTTCAGGAATAAAATTTGTCTGACAATTGGCTTGAGCAAAATATGCAAACTCTTGATAATTAGGATAATCGCCAAAAACAATTGCTTTTCCAGTTCCATCAACGCAAACCGCCACATATTCATTAGAAGCAATTCCATAGGTTCTAATGTTTAGATCCATAGCGTTTTTAGCCATAAAAGACATCAATCTGCCTTTTCTATCAGGATTGTCAAAATGTGTATCAGTCGTAACATCATGCATGTACGGAATGTCAAGAAAATCATTCAAACCAATGGTTACCAATGAATTATATGGATTTACCAAAGTTTGCGCAGAAGTAACCGAACCATTTAATGCTGCAAAATATTTCCCACCAAGAATTGCCATTCCTGCACTTGTTCCTCCAATTGGAGCCTGTTTTACATTAATATGATTATTCAAAACCGTCTCTAAAGCATTGTTCTTGAAATAATTAACATACAGCGATTGGTCGCCACCTGCAAACCAAATCATTTCGGCATTAGCAACTTTATCTAAAACATAAGGACTTGTAGCACCCGCAACCGACGAAATTACAAGCGTTTCAACAGAATTGACGGTTACTCCCAAACCCGAATACAAATAATTATTATAACCATTTGACCCAGAGCATCTCAAAACCACAATATCGCCACCATTAGCACGATTCAACATCCATTTCATGGCGTTATCGCTCTCGGTTGCTCCTCCCATGAGGCAAGTTCCAGCAGTTGTATTTGTCGAAATATTCGTCGTATTTCCAGTAAAATAACTCACATATCCTTGTGAGAAAACTGAAATTGGTAACAATAAAATAAGTAAAAATTTATTCATAATATTTATTTTTAGAAACGAAAGTTAAGGCTTTTTTGGTGAAATCGTTCCTGCTGCTTTTCCATCCCGATTAAAAATCGGGATTCCCTAACATCAGGGTTATTTGATTATGATTTGGCATTTTCAGGATTTTTCCAAAAATCTAAAATCTGCAATCTATGATCTTCTTTTTGTCTTTTGCCTTTTGCTTTTTGCTTTTTGCCTTTTACTTTTCGCTTTTCGCTTTTCCCCTTCTGTAATCTAATTTTTATTCTCCAACAAAGGAACAAATTTAAAATCACCAAACTCGTGTTTCTCGAATTGGGTTTCATTTTTACGAATCAACAAAGTCATAATTTGGTCTTTATCTCCAACAGGAATAACCAGCCTTCCTCCTATTTTGAGTTGCGCCATCAATGCATTTGGAATAATTGGTGCACCAGCCGTAACAATAATACTATCAAATGGAGCATGATTCTCTAAACCTTTGTAACCATCGCCAAACGATAAATGTTTAGGGCGAATGCCTACTTTTGGTAATAAAATTTGAGTTTGCTTGAACAATTCGCTTTGGCGTTCTACACTATAAACTTTGGCACCCATCAAACACAAAACT
>JANPDC010000195.1:0-29541 GCA_031431275.1 Bacteroidota bacterium | reverse complement strand
CATGCCATGCTTTTGTATCGAACGCCACAATCAATCAACGAAAGATTTAAAAGAGAAAAATCAAATAATCAAAACTTTCAAATCGAAAACTGGCTCATAAATCATGGCGAAAAACTCAAAAACAGGTTTCAATTATCGTCGTATAAACTCATGAATCATTTGCTAAAAACGAATGATATTACACGAAAAAGAAGTTCTTTTTTAGAAGTTTCGAAAACAATTCAATCGAACGTTCACATAGTTTCTGTTGATTCTGATTTATTTTTTACAGCAATTGAAGATGAAGAAACTTATAATGGTTTAAGAGAAATAAAACAAAATGTTTTTCATCACGAAATACAATCCATTCATGGACACGATGCTTTTTTAATAGAATTTGAACAACTCAATCTGATTTTAAATCCAATTTTTAATACACAAAAACAACACGATTATGTCACAAACTAAAATAAACATTATACTTTTTGGAAACGGAAATGTCGGAAATGCACTCGTAAATCAAATCATCGAGAATCACGATTTTTTTCAAGAAAAAAGAAATCTTGACCTTCGTTTCGCAATAATTGCAAATTCCAAAAAAGCCATCTTTAATACTAAAGGACTTTCTAAATCAGCAATTGATTCGTTCGAAAATAATTCAATTAAATATCAATTAGAAGATATTTTAGATTTTGTAAAAAACAACGAACTCGAAAACCTAATTGCGATTGATGCCACAGCAAGTTTAGATTTCATCAAAAACTATATTCCATTGATTGAATCTGGATTTCATATTGTCGCAGCCAACAAAAAAGCGAATACTTTGAGTCAAGATTTTTACAAAGAATTACGTTTTCAATTAAATAAACACAATCGAAATTTCTTTTACGAAACCAATGTTGGTGCTGCTTTGCCAGTCATAAAAACCATTCGAGATTTATATTTTTCGGGCGATACAATCACAAAAATACGTGGCGTTTTTTCAGGAACTTTGAGTTACATTTTCAACAGATTTTCAGACGAAACAACTTCTTTTTCAGAAATTTTAACTGATGCAGAAAAATTAGGATTAACAGAACCCGATTCTCGCGAAGATTTATCAGGAAACGATGTAGGTCGAAAATTATTAATTCTTGCACGAGAACTAAATCGTGAACTAGAGTTTTCCGACATAAATATTTCATCATTATTACTTCCAAATCTAAACGAATCAAATACCCATGATGATTACGAAAAAAACAAAAAACAATTCGATAAACCTTTCGAGATTGCAAAAATCACACAACTTGGCACACACGTTTTGCGATACATTGGCGAAATTGATTTGAAAACCAATAAAATAGCAGTAAAATTAGTGTCAGAACCTCGAAACTCTCCGATTGGTCAGTTGAAAGGAGCCGATAATATTTTTGAAATTTTCACAACAACCTATGGCGAAATTCCAATTGTAATTCAAGGCGCAGGCGCAGGAAAAAATGTTACTGCAAGAGGAGTTTTAAATGATGTTTTACAAATTTCCGAAAAAATAAAAATTCAAGAATTAGTTTTGATCTAAAATTTTTTATGCCTGCAAGTTCTCTGGATTTGCAGGTTTTTTTATTTAAAATTAATTATTTTTAATACAGATTCTTTAAACTGTGGTCCAATTGGGATTTTAAAATCTCCTAAAAATACATAATTCGTTTTTATAGAAGTAATGTGTTTCTTTGCAATTAAAAAAGATCTATGGATCTTCAAAAAATCATTATTTTGATCTAATAAATTTTGTTCAATTTTTGAAAAAGCAATCAGCGGTTTTAGATATTTCCCAGATTTTAAAACAACTTTTGTATAGTTTTTCATTGCTTCACAATAGATAATATCATCCAATAAAACTGGAAAATTTTCTCCATCAGATTTTATAAATATTTTCTTTTCTTCGATTATTTCCTCTGGTGTAGTTTTTAAAACAGAGTTTATGGTTTTAATCTTTTCAATCATTTTAAAAACTGCAGTTGCAAATCTCTCAAATGAAAACGGTTTGAGAAGATAGTCTATGGCATTGACTTCATAACTCTCTACTGCATATTCAGAATATGCGGTTGTGAAGATTACAAAAATATTGTTTTTTAATATTTTTGATAAAGAAAGCCCATTCAAATTAGGCATATTAATATCTAGAAACAAAAGTTGAATTTCTGATTGTTTTGAAAGTATTTCTAATGCTTCAATGCCATTTTTGCACTCACCAGAATTTTCTAAAAAGTCAATTTGATTGATGTAATTTTTAATAATTTTTCTTGCGATAGGTTCATCATCAACAATCAAACATTTTATTTTTTGAATTGCTTCCATTAAATTAAATTTAAAATTATTTCAACATAAAATAGAGAATCATCATTTTTAATTTTCAGAAGGTGATTTGGATAGATAACTTCAAGTCTTTTTTTGACATTTTCTAATCCAATTCCTTTTTTAAATTCTAAATTGAGGTTTGTTTTGGAATTATAATTATTTTTTATTTTAAAGGTCAACAAACCTTCTTGGTTTACTTCTAAAAAAATTTCAATAATTATAAAGTTGTCATGCGTGTTTTTAGCATGCTTGAAAGCATTTTCTACAAACGTGATTAATAGAAGAGGAGCAATCTGAAATGAATTAAAATTATTTTTATTGCAAGTAAATTCAATTTGTAAATTTTCTTCTAATCTAATTTTTTCTAGTTCAATATAATTTTCAATATAATTGACCTCGTTTTCCAAAGCTACTTTCTCATTTTTTGTTTCATACAAGGAATATCGCAACAAGTTTGAAAGACGAATCATCAAATTTGGTAATTTACTCGATTTTTCGACCGCTAACCCATAAAAATTATTCATAGTATTAAACAGAAAATGAGGAGAAATTTGGGCTTTAAGATTTTCTAATTCAAAAAACATTTGTTGTTGAATCAAATGATTTTGATGATATTGATAAATAAAATTTAGTTTAAAGTATTTCAATAATATAATTAAAAAGTAGAAAATAATGTAATAGGAAAAGGAATCTAAAAACATATCAAATATTTTGTAATTGACAATTTCTGGAACGGAATACAATATTTGTTTTTTTAGTAAAACATCGCAAAAAACAAAAACAATCCAAACAAGAAATCCAATACAAAAAAACAATAAGAATTTATTTTTTAGGATGAAAAGGTTGAAAAAAAAAGTAGTTGTGTATATAGTTGCAAAAAACAACAACTCCGCAATCAACATGTACTTCAAAAACAAGTCATCATAATACAAAACGGTATTGTAGTAGGGTCTGATTCGCATCACAACATAAAACATCCAAAACCCAATGTGCCAAAGCCATCGATTTTCAACAAGTGTTTTATTTAGATTGAAATTTTCTATTTTCATTTTTGTCTGTTTTACAAAAATCTAATTTTCTTTTTGAGATAACAAAAAAAGAGGACGAACAATTGATTTTAGGTTCGAAACCATGTAAAAATGATTTCAAATTTCATTAAGCACTAAAAATTCAGTTTCCATCCCTGATTTTCTTTTTACAAATAATCCATTTTTTTTAAATTAATTCAATCAATAATTTTGAAATTAATAGTAACTAAAACCAATAATATGAAAAATTTAGTAGTAAAAATATTTTCTATATGTTTTATTTTGAGTGTAAAGGCACAATGGATAGATCAAAATGCAGGATTTGTAAATAAAACTTTAGGTTTTTATGAGTTTTCGATTGTAGATCAAAATGTCGTTTGGGCGATTTGTTACGATGGTGTTGGAGGGCTTTTTGGATCAAATCCTACATTAGATTTTACAAGAACCATTAATGGCGGAACAACTTGGATCCCCGGAACAATGGGAACTGATATGACTTTAGCGTTTTCAAATATTTCAGCAATTAGTTCCACAGAAGCCTGGGTATGCATGCACAAAATGTCGGGCACTGGTGGAGGATTGTTTCATACAACTAATTCTGGTCTAACGTGGACACAATCGAATGTGGGTGTGATTTTTAATAATTCCTCATTTCCAAATTTTGTTTATTTCAAAGATGCATTAAACGGCATTGCAGGTGGAAATGCAAATGATGGTTATTTTGAAATTTATAAAACAAATAATGGAGGCTTGAATTGGACTCGAACACCACAAGCAAATTTTCCTTCATTACCATCAGGTGGAGGAACGGGATGGTTCGATGGCTATGCTGTTATTGGTGATACGGTTTGGTTTGGAACTACAGCAAGTAAAATGTATAAATCAACAGATTTTGGAACTACTTGGACTATCAGTAATGTTAGTTCAATTGCATCTGATAGAGTTTATGAAATTGCATTTAGTGACAATGGTTTAAATGGTTTGTGTCACACGAGAACCACAGCAGGAGTTACAAAACTTTTTGCTACCACAAATGGGGGAATGACTTGGGTTCAAAGGGTAACATCAACAATTCCTGGCTGGAGACGCGACCGAATTACAGCAGTTCCTGGAACAAATAAATTTGTTTCTACATCAACATCAAATACCGTTGGATCTTCATTTTCTAGTGATGTTGGGCTAACTTGGATTGTTTTAGAAAGTGATTCACCAAAAGCTGCCTGTCGATTTTTAAATAGTTCAACGGGATGGACAGGTGGTTTTTTTAATGATACTCCAGCGTTTTCATTACTTGACGGTATTTTTAAATGGGATAACAGTGTTAATTTGGCAACCAATTCATCAATTTTTGACGAAAAGAAAATAAATATTTTTCCAAATCCAATAAAAGATAAACTGACAATTCAGTTTCCAGAAAAAATAGAAAATAATTTTAAAATAGAAATAATTGATATACTTGGCAGGATTTCTTTTTCTAAATTATTTCAAAATCAGGTTTCAAATGAAATACAATTAGATGTAAGCAACTTTGCAAAAGGGAATTATTATCTAAAAATCAGTTCTGAAAATGAATTTATTACCAAAAAAATTATTCTTTTTTAGTGTTTTTTTTATAATTAATTATAAAAACACCTAAAATAATCAATAAAGTTGCAATAATAAATTCTTGTTTGATGACTTCATCTTTAATTAACCAGCCTAAGAAAACGGCAATGATTGTATTGACATAAGTCAAAATAGAAACTTGAATGGGTGCAACTTTTTTCAAAGCATATTGATAACAAAACAATGCTAAAACCGAACCGAAAATGGCTAGGTAAACCATAGCAAAAATACTATCTGAACTCCAATTTTCATAATTTGAATTTGGATAAAAAACATTTGCCAAAACAATCTGAATGCAACCTGCAATCATAAATTGATAAAAAATACTCAATGAAATACTTGTGGAGTTTTGACCAAATTTCTTGACATAAATAGTTCCTAATGCCCAACTGGTTATAGCAATTATCAAAAAAACTACACCAGTTTTATAATTTGGGTTTAAAATATCGCCTAATCCATCCTTGAAAATAAAAAGAATACCACAAAAACCAATGATAACTCCAATGAAACCTTTCAAAGTTGGTTTTTGAATTTTAAATAATATACTCAAAACAAAAACCATTACTGGATTTATAGCACAAATAATTGATGTCAATCCAGAAGGTAAAGATTGTTCAGCAATTGTTGTAAAACCGTTTGAGAAAACCAACATCAATGTTGCTAAAATGGCTTGTTGAAAAAAAGATTTCCAACCAATCCACATAAATTCTTTTCTAAAAATGAGAATTATAAAAACAATAAAAGCAGCAATAAAATTTCGAATCGAAGTGGAATACCAGGGCGGAATAGTTTCAATTGCAATTCTGATGCTCAAAAAAGTTGTTCCCCAAATCAAACCAACAGCAACAAGACTGAAAAGTAATTTGTAATCGGTTTTTTGGTTCATTTGATGATTTTAAAGAACAATTAAAATAGTTTTATTCGAATGTTATTTTTCCTTTTCCCGCAATATTTGTTCTTTTATCAAATTGAAAATCGAAATATTTTGCTTCTCCTTTTTTGCCTTTGATATCTTGTGAGATTCGACCATATTCTTGGTTTTTATCGTCAAATATTCTTATTTCTACTTTTTTATTAAAATCATTTTCAAAAATCAAATACGTTGTAAGAATGTCATCAGAATTTCCTTCAGAACTTGTAATTGATATTTTGCCGGTTTGTAATCCTAATTTTTTTAAATCTTCGGATAATATAACCTCATTTTCAAAAGATTTTTCTATTCCTTTAGAAACACCATCAATAAATTCTGAACCCGATTTTGAAACGATTTCACCGCTTTTATTAATAGTTTCTTTGCCTTTTTGTGTAAACCAATTACAAGAATTTAGAGTAATTAATAATAACAAAAAAAATGCATTTGAATTTTTCAATTTGATTCGATTTAAATTATTTTTCATTTATTTTCATTTCCCATTTCCAAGCACTTGCCAAAGATTCTTCAAGAGTTGATAGTGCTTTCCAACCCAGAATTTCATTAGCTTTGTTGGTATTTGCATATGCAGAAATCACATCGCCTTCACGTCGTTCAACAACTTTGTAGGGTAATTTTTTATTAGAAACTTTTTCAAAAGCGGTAATTACTTCTAAAACAGAACTTCCAGTTCCAGTTCCAAGATTGAAAGTTTCTACTTTTTCAAGATTTTTTTTATTCAATAATCGTTGCAAAGCAATAACGTGAGCTTTTGCTAAATCGACAACGTGAATATAATCGCGAATGCAAGTGCCATCAATCGTAGGATAATCATTTCCATAAACCGATAATTCTTTTCGCAAACCAATGCCAGTTTGAGTTATGTATGGAATCAAGTTTTGAGGAACGCCAATTGGCAATTCTCCAATTTCGGCACTTGGATGCGCTCCAATCGGGTTGAAATATCTCAATAAAATAGAATTTATATTGCTGACTTTGCAAACTTCATTGATGATTTCTTCGCCAATTTGCTTGGTATTTCCATAAGGAGAAATCGCTGGTTGAATTGAGGCATTTTCGGTAATAGGCATCGTTTCGGCTTGACCATAAACAGTACATGAAGAACTGAATATAAAATTTGCTTCTGGTTTTTGTTGTAATTCTTGTAATATGTAAACTAACGTATTGATGTTGTTTTCGTAATACAACAATGGATTTTCGACGCTTTCCCCAACGGCTTTTGACGCTGCAAAATGAATTACACCAGTAATATCTGAATGTTTTTTAAAAAAATCTTGAACCGATTTTTTATCACGCAAATCTATTTGTTCGAAAATTGGTTTTTTGCCCGAAATTTTTTCAATTCCATCCAAAACTGATAATGATGAATTCGATAAATTATCAATTGCAACGACTTCAAAACCCTCGTTTTGTAATTCGACAACTGTGTGCGAACCTATAAAACCTAGACCGCCAGTAACTAAAATTAGCCCCCTAGCCCCCGAAGGGGGAACTCCAATATTATTCATAAATTTAATTTTTAAATGCGCCTTATTCCCCCTTTGGGGGTTAGGGGGCTAGAAATTCCAAAACCGAATCGGTTATGAACTTAATTTGCTCATCGTCCAATTCGGTGTGCATTGGCAAAGACAAAACCTCTTGAACCAATTGATTGGTTACAGTAAAATCTTCTTCTTTGTATCGAACATCTAAATAGGCTTTTTGCGAATGCAACGGAATTGGATAGTAAATCGCACATGGAATGCCTTTGTCCAACAAATGTTGCATCAAACCATTGCGGTCAGCATCGATGATTCTTAATGTATATTGATGAAAAACGTGGCAATCGCAAATATCGCAAATGCTTGGAGCAACGATATTTTTATGATTTTCAAATGCAAATGAATATTTTCTAGCTGCATTTTGACGTGCTTTTCCATATTCATCTAAAAATGGTAATTTGGTATTTAAAACAGAAGCTTGAATGCTGTCCAAACGAGAATTTACACCAACAACATCGTGATGGTAACGCACATACATTCCGTGATTTACAATGCCTCGCATGGTGTGTGCCAAAGCATCATCATTGGTGAAAATTGCTCCACCATCGCCATAACAACCTAAATTTTTACTCGGAAAAAATGATGTTGCGCCAATATGACCAATTGTTCCTGCTTTCTTTTTTGTACCGTCAGAAAACTTGCAATTGGCACCAATTGCTTGTGCATTGTCTTCGATTACGAATAAATTATGCTCGTTGGCAATACGCATTATGGCTTCCATATTAGAAACCCGTCCAAACAAATGAACTGGAATAATTGCTTTAGTTTTTGGTGTAATTGCTTTTTTAACCGCTTCGATATTGATGTTCATATTCACAATATCAACATCGACCAAAACGGGAGTTAGATTTAAAATTGCAATTGTTTCTACTGTCGCAGCAAATGTAAAATCGGCCGTGATAACTTCATCGCCTGGTTTTAATCCTAAAGCCATCATGGCAATTTGCAAAGCATCGGTTCCGTTTGCACAAGGAATAACATGTTTTACATCAAGATATTCTTCGAGATTTTTCTGAAATTTTTGAACTTCTGGACCGTTTATGTAAGTTGTAGTATCTAAAACTTCTTGAATTGAAGCGTTTACAATGTCTTTTATTTTTTCATATTGACTTTTTAAGTCAACCATTTGGATTTTTTTCATTAACTTATTGGTTTCAAGTTTTAAAAAAGTTTAAAGTTTCAAGTTTTTTTTTGAAAATTTAATCGATAACAAAAGTAAGAATTTTAGTTTTATACCTATTATATAATGCAAAGAAAATGTATTTTTGGAATCAAATTAAATTTAATGCTTTTTCTGTATAACATTATTATTCTAATCGCCAGTTTTTTACTAAAAATCGTGGCATTGTTTGTTCCAAAAATTAAACTTTTTGTTGATGGACGAAAATCGGTTTTCGAAACATTATCAAATAAAATAAAATCTACTGATAAAACAATCTGGTTTCATGCTGCTTCGTTAGGCGAATATGAACAAGGTTTGCCAGTTATTGAAAAAATAAAAATCAAATATCCTGACCATAAAATTGTAATCACTTTTTTCTCGCCATCAGGATTTGAAGTTCGAAAAAACAATCAAGTTGCCGATGTTACCGTTTATTTGCCATTAGATTCTAAATCAAATGCCAAGAAATTTCTAGAAATTATTCATCCAGAAATGGTTTTCTTTATTAAATATGAATATTGGCCTAATTATTTGAACGAACTGAAAAAACTTAAAATAAAAACCTATCTCATTTCAGGAATTTTTAGAGAAAAACAAGCCTTTTTTAAATGGTATGGTGGTTTTTATAGAAAGGCACTACAATCATTCGAATATTTTTTTGTACAAAATGAAAGTTCTAAAATTTTATTACAATCTATTGGATTTAATAATGTAAAAATTTCTGGCGATACTCGTTTTGATCGTGTTGTTTCTATATTGGAACGAGATAATTCTTTAGGTTATATTGAGAATTTTAAAAATAATACAAAAACAATCGTAATTGGGAGTTCTTGGCCTAAAGACGAAAATCTGATTGTAAATTATATCAACCAATCTAAAAATGTAAAATTTATTATTGCACCACATAATATAAATGCTTTACAAATAACAAATTTCAAAAATTCAATATCTAAAAAAATAATTTTATTTTCTGATGTGCAGATAGGTCACGAACTGTCGTTATCTGATTTTGATGTATTTATTATTGATACCATTGGAATTTTGACTAAAATTTATTCTTATGCAGATATTGCTTACGTTGGTGGCGGTTTTGGTAATCCGGGCGTTCATAATATTCTAGAACCAGCAACATTCGGAGTTCCGATAATTATTGGTCCAAATTATTCTCATTTTGCCGAGGCAATTGCACTAGTGCATCAAGAAGGTTGTGTCTCGATTGCTAATCAAAAAGAGTTAAACGAGGCATTTGATAGTTTAATTTCAAACGATAATGTTCGAGAGGAAAAAGGACATATTTGCTCGACATTTGTTCAAATGAATAAAGGTGCGACTCCTATTATAATTTCACACATTTCATCCTAACAGGTTTTTAAAACCTGTTAGGTATAAAAAAATCAATTTTGTAAGTTCCGAATCTCTTTTGTAAACATAAAAAATGACAACATTCCAACCATTAAAATTCTCAGAAATTGATACCGTCATAAAAATGATGCAAGAATTTTATGCTATTGATGGTTATCCTATTGATGTTGATATAACTAAAGATTTATTCGAAGAATTTATTGCCAACGAAAATTTAGGTAAATGCTGGATTATTTATGATTTTACTGAAATTGTTGGTTACGCCATTATTACTTACATTTTTAGTTTTGAGTACAAAGGTAAAATGGCTTTTTTCGAGGAATTATTCATAAATAGAAATGCTAGAGGAAAAGGGATTGGTCAAAAAGCAATTGAATTTGTAAAACAAGAAGTACAAGCATTGAATATAAAAATGATGTATCTCGAAGTCGAAAATCACAACGAAATTGCTCAAAAATTGTATCTTGCAAACGATTTTGTAATTCACAATCGAAAAATTATGAAGTTTAAATTTTAAAAATAAACAATAAAACAATAAAATGAAACATTTAAAATTACTCTTATTATTAGTCGTTTTTCAAATCCAAGCCCAACAAGGCGGTATGTGGATTCCAAGTTTGTTAAACGGAATGAACGAAACTGAAATGAAAAATCTTGGTATGAAAATGACAGCCAAAGACATTTATGATGTCAATAAAGCCAGTCTAAAAGATGCCGTTCCACAGTTTGATGGTGGTTGCACAGCCGAAATGATTTCGGCTAAAGGATTACTTTTGACCAATCATCATTGTGGTTTCGATGCGATTCAGAACCTTTCATCAGTTGAACACGATTATTTAACAGATGGTTTTTGGGCTTACAAAATGGAAGACGAATTGCCAGCCAAAGATGTCGATGTAATGTTCATAGTAAGCATTAATGATGTTTCGAAACAAGTGCTTGAAGGAACAGAATCAATTTCGGTTGAAGCCGACAGACAAAAGAAAATACAAGAAAACATAACTAAAATTACAGCCAGTTTCAAGAAAGAATCTTGGCAAGAAAACAAAGTTCGAACTTTTTTCGAAGGCAATCAATACATTTTATTTGTTACTGAAACGTTTACAGATATTCGTTTAGTCGGAACGCCACCAAGTTCAATCGGAAAGTTCGGGTCAGATACTGATAATTGGGTTTGGCCACGTCACACAGGCGATTTCTCGATGTTTCGAATTTATGCAGATGCAAATAATCGTCCTGCAAAATATTCAAAAGACAACAAACCCTATGTTCCAAAACACTTTTTACCAATTTCGCTTGATGGCGTAAAAGAAAACGATTTTACTTTAGTAATTGGTTTTCCGGGACGAACGCAAGAATATTTGCCTGCTTCGGCAATCAAACAAATTCAAGACGACACCAATCCCGCAAAAATCGAAATTCGTGACAATGCTTTAAAAGTACTTGATGGTTTTATGCGAAAAGACAATGCTATTAAAATTCAATATGCGTCGAAATATGCTGGAATTGCCAATGCTTGGAAAAAATGGATAGGCGAAACGCAAGGACTAAAAAAATCTAATGCTGTAACCAAAAAGTTAAATGAAGAAAAAGCATTTCAAAATAAAGTTGAAGCAGGTAAATATGGCGAATACCAAAATTTACTATCTGAATTTTCTAAAAATTACACCGAAATCAAAGATTATGCTTTGGCAAGAGATTATTATTCAGAAATTGTTTTGCGTCACACCGAATTGTTAGCAACGGCAAACAAAATGTATCAATTAGAGCAAATTTTGACAACCAAAGGCGAACAATCATTTACTGATAGAAAAAATAATTTGGTAAACGGAATGGGCGATTTTTATAAAAATTTCAATGCAAATGTCGATGAAAAAGTTTTCGAAAAATTAATTGATTTATATGCTAATAAATCTCCAAAACAATTTTTACCAAATAATTTATTAAACATCAATGCTACAACATTGGCTTCGGATATTTACAAAAACTCTAAACTAACTTCGCTTGACGGTATGAAATCATTGCTTTCTGGCGATACCAAAACCATCATTGCTAATTTGAATGCCGATAAAGGTTATATTTTCTTAAAAGAAATTACAGATAATTTTATGAAAAACATCGCACCAAAATTCGACGAAATTAATTTAAAAAATATCGCTTTGCAACGCACTTATATGAAAGCGCAATTAGAAATTAATAAAGGAGCAAGAATTTTCCCAGATGCCAACAGTACATTGCGAGTAACTTATGGTAAAGTGAAAGGTTTTGCACCCAAAGACGGAATTATTTACGACCAAGCCACTTATTTAGATGGTGTAATAGAAAAATTTGTGCCTGGCGATTATGAATTTGATGTTCCTAAAAAACTATTAGACCTATATAATAGTAAAGATTATGGGCAATATGCCGTAGATGGAAAAATTCCAGTTTGTTTCTTGGGAACCAATCATACAACAGGTGGCAATTCAGGAAGTCCAGCCGTTGATGCTTATGGTAATTTAGTTGGACTTAATTTTGATAGAGTTTGGGAAGGAACAATGAGCGATATTAACTATGATCCATCAATTTGCAGGAACATTATGGTCGATGCAAGATATGTTTTGTTCATTATTGATAAATTTGCAGGAGCCAAAAATATTATAAGTGAATTGAAACTAGTGCATCCTAAAAAGAAAAAATCAACTAAAACCTTATAGTTAAAGGATTTGACTAATTTTAAATAAATTTACAAAATAATTAGTTTGATATTTGACTTTGGCACGGTAGTTGTTGTTTATAAAAAAGTTGTAAATGATATTTTTTAATAAAAAGTTTTCGGATAATAAAAAAAATTATATCTTTGCTTCGAATTAATAATTAACCTTTTATATTTAAAAAAATGAAAAATTTATTTTTAAGCTTAGCTGTTATCGCTACTTTATCTGTAGTATCTTGTAAAAAAACTGAAGAGGCTACTCCAGAAGTTGCTCCAGAAGCAACTGAAGTAATGGCTGCTGACACAGCTGCTGTTGCTGCTCCAGTTGAAGCTGCTGTTGAAGCAACTACTGAAGCTGCTGCTGGTGCTGCTGCTACTGCAACAGATGCTGCTGCAACTGCAACTAAAGATGCTGCTGTAAAAGCTGTTGATGCTGCTGCAACTGCTGTAAAAAAATAATTAGAAATTAGTTTCTAGTTTATTTAAAAACCCTGCTATGCAGGGTTTTTTTATTTGTAATCGAAATAAATCTCGTGTTTAATATTTTGTAAAAATTAGTAATGATAACTGCATTCTTTATTAAAATCTAAAAATATACTTTAAAAACCTTTAATAATTAATTTTAAAATTAAGAAGTCATTTCTCTAAAAATACTTTCTAGATTCTTGTTTTTCTGATTCAATTGTAAAGTTTTTAAACCGTTATCATAAGCAAAATCAAAAACAGTTGGTCTCATATCTTTATCTGACAAGAAAACCAATTCCCAAATAAAATCATGTGTGTTTTTATATGATTTTAAATGTGGAATTCTCGCAACGGCTTCTTCCTCAATTTTATAATCAAATTCAACTTCTATGACTTGCTCTTTATCTGCTGAAATTAAATGATCCAATTTTTTATCGGCAACAATCAAACCTTTATTAATAATTATTACTCGGTCGCAAATGGCTTCGACTTCTTGCATGATATGCGTTGAAAGAAAAACAGTTTTGTCTTTTCCCACGTTTTTTATCACATTTCTAATTTCTAATAATTGATTAGGATCCAAACCAGTTGTAGGTTCATCTAGAATCAAAACATCTGGGTTGTGTAAAAGTGCATTGGCTAAACCAACACGTTGGCGAAAACCTTTTGACAATTGACCAATTTTTTTGTGACTTTCTGATGATAACCCGGTTAAAACAATCACTTCTTCGATTCTATTTTTAGAAATTTTATAAACCGATGCATTAAATTCTAAATATTCACGAACATACAAATCTAAATATAACGGATTGTGCTCCGGGAGATATCCAACAGATTGTTGAACAGACTTTTGATTAGTAATAACATCAAATCCATTAACATTGGCTTCTCCTGAATCGGCACTGATATATGTCGTTAAAATTTTCATTAAGGTTGATTTTCCAGCCCCGTTTGGCCCAAGAAAACCTACAATTTCACCTTTTTTCACTGAAAAAGAAATATTATCTAATGCTTTTTGAGTGCCGTATGATTTTGAAATATTTTTAACTTCGATTGACATAATAAATAGTATTTTAAACAAAAGTAAGTAGAAAAATTTAATAATTTATTTCACTATTAACTTTTAGATAGATACATTTACATTAAACTTAAAAAAAATGAAATCTAAAATTTTAATAGTACTAATTTTTTTTGGATTATTTGCCAAAGCACAAGAAAGAATAACCACTCTAAAATCTGAAATTATTAGAATCGAAACCGAATTGTCTTCTGACAAAATGGAAGGTCGGGCAATGTTTACTAAAGGAATCGATTCTGCATCGAAATTTATTGAAAAAGAATTCACAAGAATAAATTTGCAGAAATACAATACGTTAAAAAATTACCGTCAAGAATTTAAAGTAAATGGTAAAAATGCGAATAACGTAATCGGAATTTTGAAAGGAAAATCTAAACCAGATGAATTTGTTATTTTTTCAGCGCATTATGATCATTTAGGAATTATTAAATCTGGAAAAGATAAAATTTATAACGGTGCCAACGACGATGCATCTGGCGTAACTGCAGTAATTGCACTTGCAAAACATTTTGCAGCAATGAATATCAATGAGCGAACATTAATTTTTGTAGCATTTACTGGGGAAGAAACAGGAGGATTTGGTGCAAAACATTTCTCTCAGAACATCAATCCAGACAAAGTTGTAGCCATGTTTAACATTGAAATGATCGGAACAGAAAGTAAATGGGGCAAGAATTCAGCGTATATAACAGGTTATGAAAAATCCAATTTTGATGAAATTTTGCAGAAAAACCTCAAAGGTTCAGAGTTTAAATTCCATCCAGATCCATATGAAAGTGAAAACCTTTTTTATCGTTCTGACAACGCAACTTTAGCATATTTAGGAGTTCCAGCTCATACAATTTCAACCTCTAAAATGGATATTGAACCACATTATCATCAATTAGATGATGAGGTATCGACTTTAGATTTAGATAACATGACTGAAATCATAAAATCATTAATAATCAGTTCGCAAAGTATTATTCTTGGAAAAGATGCCCCAACTCGGGTCAAGGAATAATTTTAACTATTTTTTTAAATTTTTAATTAAAAATTTAGTTTTGTGAAATTAAATTAATACTTTAGCAAAATATAAAAGACAATGAACAATAATCAGTCATATTATAGCAATTCATTTTATTTCTTCTGGAACGAAGAAAAGGATTGTTATGTGGTTATTGAATAAATTATTAATTCAAACAAATTATACAAACAATCCTGATGAAAATCAGGATTTTTTTTTGACTTTTTTAAATTATTAAAATGATTAATAAAGATAATAATAATATTCAAGACTCACCTCCCTTTCCTTTGGATAGAGTTGGGGAGAGGATAATAGCAATTCAAGGAATAAAAGGCTCGTTCCACCATCAAGTGGCGCAGGAATATTTTAATAGTAATATCGAAATTGATGAATGTTTATCCTTCGAAGAATTGGTAGACAGTTTAAAACAAAACAAGTCAAATCAAGCCGTTATGGCGATAGAAAATTCGATTGCTGGAGCAATTATCCCGAATTATGCTTTGATTGATAAGAATAATTTAGAAATAATAGGTGAATATTACCTTGACATTCATCAAAATTTAATGGCTTTGAAAGGCCAAAATATTGATGATATTCTCGAAGTTCATTCGCATCCAATGGCGTTGTTGCAATGTATGGAATTTTTAAAAAAATATCCAAACATTAAATTAGTTGAAGATAAAGATACAGCCGAAACTGCCAGAAGAATTCATCAAAAACAATTAAAAGGAATAGCAGCAATTGCAAGTAAAACAGCTTCGCAATTATATGATTTAGAAATTTTAGCGCCTGAAATTCAAACTATTAATAATAATATGACAAGGTTTGTAATTATTTCAAAAAACAAAATAGAAACTGAAAAATCGATAATTAACAAAGCATCATTAAAATTTGAATTAGATCATAAACGAGGAAGTTTAGCGGCAATTTTGAACGTAATGAGTGATTGCAAACTTAATTTAACTAAAATTCAGTCACTACCAAAAATTGAAACGCCTTGGAAATATTCTTTTTTTGTAGATGTAACTTTTGATGAATATAACGATTTCCAAAAAGCAAAAATAATAATCGAAATTATGGCAGAATATTTTAAGGTTTTAGGAGAATATGCAAGCCCCCTAGCCCCCAAAGGGGGAAGTAATGAGTACAAATAAAATGGAAAAATTAAAATTAAATATTAATCCAGTTTCGGCTCCCTCTCCTTCGGAGAGAGCAGGGGTGTGGTTTGCCAAAAGACTAGAAACCGTTGAAGAATATTATTTCTCGCATAAACTTCGTGAAGTTCGTCAATTAATGTCGGAAGGCAAACCAATTATCAATATGGGAATTGGAAGTCCAGATTTGCATCCATCGCCAAAAGTAATTGCTGCAATTCAAGAAGCAGTTACCCATGAAAATGCGCATCAATACCAATCATATCAAGGATTACCAGAATTGCGACAAGGAATTGCTGGTTTTTATGCAACTAATTACAACGTAGATTTAGATTTCAATTCTGAAATCTTACCATTAATGGGTTCAAAAGAAGGAATAATGCATATTTCTTTGGCTTTTTTGAATGAAGGAGATGAAGTTTTAATTCCAAATCCTGGATATCCAACGTATTCTTCGGTTACCAATTTGGTTGGCGCAAAAGCAATTTATTATGATTTAATCGAAAAAAATAATTGGGAACCCGATTTTGAAGCGTTAGAAAAACAAGATTTATCTCGAGTAAAATTAATGTGGGTTTCTTATCCGCATATGCCAACAGGCGCAACAGGAAGTTTAGAGTTATTTGAAAAATTAGTAAAATTTGCAAAAAAACATTCCATTTTATTGATAAATGACAATCCGTATAGTTTTGTTTTAAACAGCAATCCGATTTCGATTTTGCAAGTTACAGATGCAAAAGATGTTGCTTTAGAATTAAATTCGTTATCCAAAACCTACAACATGGCAGGCTGGCGTGTTGGAATGGTTTCTGGAAAAAAAGAATTTATCGATGCTATTCTTAAAGTAAAAAGTAATATGGATTCTGGAATGTTCTACGGCATTCAAAAAGGCGCCATCGAAGCATTGAAACTAGACAAATCGTGGTTCGAAGACCAAAATAAAATTTATGAGCGTCGTAGAAAATTAACTTTCGAGTTAGCAAAAAAACTCAATTGCACATTCGATGAAAACTCGGTTGGATTATTCGTTTGGGCAAAATTACCAGCAGGAATACAATCTTCGGAAGAATTTATTGACGATATTTTATACAATAAAGATATTTTCATCACGCCAGGAACTATTTTCGGGAGCAATGGCGAAGGTTATATTAGGTTTTCATTGTGTGTAAAAGAGGATAAAGTACAAGAAGCGATTGATAGGTTTTCCCACCCAACCCTCCCAAAGGGAGGACTTTGAACAACTAATAAATAAATTTAATTTATGAGTGATAAAAACCCAACGAATCCAGTAACCGCTCCCTCTCCTTTGGAGAGGGTGGGGGTGAGGATTACAATAATAGGCATTGGATTAATAGGCGGTTCACTAGCATTGGATATAAAAAACCATTATCCAAATGCTGTGATTTCTGGAATTGATGCCAACGAAAACCATTTGGCGGAAGCCATAAAACTCGGCATTATTGAAAAAAAATCAAGTTTCGAAGATTTAAAATTTTCAGACTTTGTCATACTTTCAACACCAGTGGATGTTTCAGTTTTAATTTTACCCGAAATTTTAGAGCATATTGGCGAAGATACTCTGGTTTTAGATGTTGGGTCCACTAAATTACCCATTTGTGAAGCGATTTTAAATCATCCAAGAAGGAGAAATTTCATGGCTTGTCACCCAATTGCAGGAACTGAATTTTCTGGTCCAAGTGCAGCAATTTTAGGATTGTTCGAAAACAAAACAAACATTATTTGCGAAGTAGAAAAAACAACATTCAAATTGCAAGAAAAAGCGTTAGAATTATTCAAAAAACTCGGAATGAGAATCCGATATATGGATCCAAAATCGCACGACAAGCACATTGCATATGTTTCGCATTTGTCCCATATTAGTGCATTTATGTTAGGAAAAACAGTAATTGAAAAAGAAAAAGACGAACGAGATATTTTTGATATGGCAGGTTCAGGATTCGAAAGCACCGTGCGATTGGCGAAAAGTTCGCCAGCGATGTGGACACCAATTTTCAAACAAAATAAAAAACAAGTAGTCAAAAGTTTAGAGGAATATATATCGAATTTAACCAAATTTAAAACCCTTTTGGAAAACGATAAGTACATTGAACTTTTCAACGAAATGCAAAATACAAATAGAATAAAAGAAATATTAAAATAGTGTGCAGTCACAGTATTCAGTTTTCAGTCCCAGAATTTGGGCTAACAAAAAAATAATATAATCAATGAAACTTAGTATCTTAATGATTCAAAAAATAAAATAATGTTCTAACAACATTTTCGATAACCTACAATATAAACAATAACCCAATGAATCTTAATAACTTAATTGTTCAAAAAATAAAATAATGTTCTAACAATATTTTCGATAACCTAAAATATAAACAATAACTAAATGAACCTTAATTTCTTAATGGTTCAAAAAAATAAAAAGATGGAAAATAAAAAAGAAATGAGAACGTGGTTAGATGATTTCAAACTATCACATCCACTAGTAATTGCAGGACCTTGTAGTGCCGAAACCGAAGATCAGGTTTTGAAAATTGCTCATGAATTGAAAAATTCAGATGTGTCGATTTACAGAGCAGGAATCTGGAAACCGCGAACTCGACCAGGCGGATTTGAAGGTGTTGGAGCCATCGGATTAAAATGGTTGCAAAAGGCAAAAGCCGAAACGGGACTTTTAATGGCTACCGAAGTTGCGAATGCAACCCATGTAAAATTGGCTTTGGAACATGACATCGACGTTTTATGGATTGGTGCAAGAACAACCGTAAATCCATTTGCTGTTCAAGAAATTGCTGATGCATTACAAAATACAGACAAAATCGTATTAGTAAAAAATCCAGTAAATCCTGATCTAGCCCTGTGGATTGGCGGAGTAGAACGTTTGTATAATGCAGGAATCAAGAAACTTGGCGTAATTCACCGTGGATTTTCGACTTATGAAAAAACCAAATATCGCAATATTCCAGAATGGCAAATTGCAATTGAATTGCAAAGCAAATTTCCAGATTTACCTTTAATTATTGATCCATCGCACATTACAGGTCGTCGCGACATGATTCAAGAAGTGTCGCAACAAGCACTTGATTTGAATTATGATGGCTTGATTATCGAAACACATTGCGACCCTGACAATGCTTGGAGCGATGCTGCGCAACAAGTTACACCAACTGTTTTGAAACAAATTTTCGAGGATTTGAAAGTCAAAAAAACCAGTGTTGAATCACAAGATTATAACACCGAAATGATAAAACTTCGAGCCAATATTGATATAGCCGATGCTAAACTATTAGAAATTCTTGGAAATAGAATGAAAGTTTCTGAACAAATTGGAGCCTTGAAAAAAGCCAATAATGTTGCCGTTTTACAAAATAAACGTTGGAATGAAATCTTGGGTAAAATGATTCTTGATGGGGAAGAAAAAAACTTGAGCGAAGAATTTATTCTAAAATTATTCAAAGCAGTTCACCAAGAAAGTATTTCACATCAAGAGAGAGTCATTAATTCGTGAAAGTTATAAATTGTAGGTTCTAAGTTTTGAATACGGTTATAAAATTAGTTTTATTTACATTTGCAAAACTTAAAACCTACAACTTAGAATCTACAACAAAAAAAATGACAGGAATCGTATACAAATCTACCGGAAGTTGGTACACCGTAAAAGCCGAGAACGGAGATTTTACAGAATGCCGTATCAAAGGTAAATTCAGAATTAAAGGCATCAAAAGTACCAATCCGATTTCGGTGGGTGATGTCGTGGATTATGATTTAGACGAAAACTCTGATAAAGTTACAGGTTCGATTCACAACATTCATGAACGTAAAAATTATATCGTTCGAAAATCGGTGAATTTGTCGCATCAAATGCACATTATTGCCTCGAATTTGGATTATGTTTTTTTACTAATTACAGTAAATAACCCACCAACAACTTTTAATTTTATAGATCGTTTTTTAATTACAGCTGAGGCTTATGGAATAGAAACTATTTTAGTTTTTAATAAAATCGATACGTTTGAGGACGCAACTCTTGACGAGCAATTGTACATGCAACATGTTTACGAACAAATTGGCTACAAATGTTTAAGAGTTTCCGCTATTGCAAATAAAGGAATCGAGGAATTAAAAACCTTGATGATTGGCAAAACAACCATGTTTTCAGGACATTCTGGAGTAGGAAAATCAACTTTAGTCAACGCAATGGAACCCAGTTTACATCTAAAAACTAAAAACATTTCAGAACAAAGCAAGCAAGGACAACATACCACAACATTTGCCGAAATGTTTGATTTAAGTTTTGGAGCTAGCATAATCGATACACCAGGAATTAAAGGTTTTGGAATAGTAGATTTAGAAAAAGAAGACATTTCGGGCTATTTCCCAGAATTTTTTAAACTCAAAGATCAATGCAAATTCAATAATTGTCTGCATAAAGATGAGCCACATTGTGCCGTTAAAAAAGCATTAGAAAACAATGAAATCTCTTGGACACGATACAATTCCTATTTAAAAATTCTTGAAGGCGACGACGAGAATTATCGTATAGATAGTTTTGACGAAGATAGAAAGGCAAGTGATGAAACGAGGAGAAGTGAATAAACATTCCAACCCCCAAAGGGGGAATTTTAAAATTTATGCAGAAATCAATTTTCAATAATAATTTCTTGTTCCCCCTTTGGGGGTTAGGGGGCTTATGAAAACAGTAATCCAAAGAGTTTTATCAGCCTCTGTAACCATCAACAATAGAATCGTAGCCGAAATCCCAAAAGGATTATTGGTTTTGGTTGGTATCGAAGATGCAGATAATCAAGATGATATTGATTGGTTAATTGCAAAAATAATAAACCTTCGTATTTTTGGCGATGAAAACGATGTTATGAACCTTTCGGTAAAAGATATCGATGGCGAAATTATAGTAGTTTCACAATTTACACTTCATGCATTGACTAAAAAAGGGAATCGTCCAAGTTACATTAAAGCATCAAAACCAGAAATTGCAATTCCAATGTATGAAAATTTTGTTCAAAAACTGCGATTCGAATTCGGTAAAAAAATCCAAACTGGAGTTTTTGGTGCCGATATGAAAATTACGTTGATAAATGATGGACCAGTTACGATTGTAATTGATACGAAGAACAAGGAATAGTTTAAGATTTTCTTTACATTTGCATAAAATTCCCCAAAATGAAGTTAATTCTAAAATGTTTCTTTTTATTTCTATTTTTCAATGTTTCTCATTCTCAAACTATAGATTTCAATCTTTTTAATATTCCTCAAAATTTAAAAGAAAATGTAAATAGTATTATTTTAAATCAGAAAACTGATATTCAAATTACGTCTCAAAGTAATATTATTATAAAAATAAATAAAACAATTTTAGTTTATAATGAATTTGGATTAAAAAACATTGACGCAACAGAGTTTTATAACAAATCAACTCGCATTAACTCTTTCGAAGCAAGTCTGTATTCTGCTTTTGGAAAAAAAATAAAACAATTTAAAGACAAAGATTTTAGTGATCGAAGCGCAGCAGATGGTTTTTCTATATATAGCGATAGTCGAATACGATTTCTTGCCTTTACTCCAACAGAATACCCGTTTGTGATAGTTTTTAATAGTGAAACCCAAAGTCCAAATACCGCTTTTATTCCAACTTGGGCTCCAATAGACGATATGTATGAAAGTGTAGTAAAATCTGAAATGAGCATTTCATTTCCAGAAAAGTTAGGATTCAAATACAAAGAATTTAATTTCGAAGACAAGAAAATAGTTAAAACCGAGACTAAAAACAATATTTCTTTTTCTGTAGAAAATATACAAGCATACAAACCCGAAGAATATGCCCCGAATTTTGAGAAATTAGTCCCAAAAGTACTATTTGGGTTAGAAAAATTTAGTTTAGAAGGAGTTGAAGGAGCTGCCAAAAACTGGGAAGATTTTGGTTTATGGGTGAATAACAATTTATTACAAGGATTAGATGAAATTCCGGTTGAGACACAGAATGAAATCAAAACACTGGTTGCAACCGAATCAGATATTACTAAAAAAGCAAAAATAATATACAAATATGTACAAGATAAAGTTCGCTATGTAAGTATTCAAATGGGAATTGGCGGTTGGAAACCAATGTCAGCAAAAGATGTAGATCGGTTGAGTTATGGCGATTGTAAAGCTTTATCTAATTACACAAAATCGTTACTGAAAGTTGTTGGAATCCCGTCGTATTATACTATAATTTTCGCTGGAGAAAACAAAAAAGACATTGATTCTGATTTCGTTTCTATGCAAGGGAATCATGTAATTCTAACTTTGCCAATAAATGATAAGTTATGTTTTTTGGAGTGTACAAATCAAACTTCTCCTTTCGGTTTTGAAGGAGATTTTACAGATGATAGAAATGCATTAATCATAAAATCCGACAAAGGAGTGATAGTTCATACAGATGAATATACTGAAAAAATAAGCAGTCAGATTTCTACAGGAAATTATACTTTAGATGAACTAGGTATGATTTCTGGAAGGATTTTAGTAGTTTCTAAAGGAATACAATTTGACAAAGTAATAGATTTAGATAAAAAATCACCTGCAGAAATTTCAGACCATTACAAAAATAGATTTGTTAATGTAAATAATCTAAAAATTGTAAGTTCAAGTTTTATTAAAAACAATGAAAAAGTTGAATTCACAGAAAATTTGGTGTTACAAGCAAATGATTATGGCGAAATCAACAATAGTAAAATATTTTTTGCTCCAAATGCTTTTAATCAAAATCTAAAAATCCCACAACGTTATCGAAACAGAGTAAATCCATTAGAAATTCAAAGAGGTTTTTTAGATTTTGATGAAATTGAAATTTCTCTGCCAAGTGGCTACTCCATTGAAGCGAAACCAGATAATTTTGAACTTACTACCAAATTTGGAGAATATAAAACAGAGTATATTTTAAACGGTAGTAAAATAAAATATAAACGTACTTTTCTATTAAAAAAGGGATTGTATGATAAATCAGAATACGAAAATTATAGAAAATTTAGAGAGCAAGTTGCTCAAAATGATAATTCAAAAATAGTAATAACAAAAAATTAAAAATGAAAAAACCTTTATTTGCACTAATCTTCACAATCTTATTTTTTACATTTTCCAATGCTCAAAAGTTTGAACTAGGCAAGGTTACAGTTGCTGAACTTCAAGAAAAAGTGCATCCAAAAGACACATCTGCGGTTGCTGCTGTGCTCTATAATGTTGGAAGAACGTATTTTGAATATCGTCAAGACGATGGATTTACAATGACTACTGAAGTTATTACACGAATAAAAATTTACAAAAAAGAAGGTTATGAATGGGCTAATAAAGCAGTTCAGTTTTATGTAGGAAACACGCCCGAAGAATCTGTTTCGTTCTCGAAAGCAGTTACATACAATCTGGTAAATGGAGTTGTCGAAAAAACAAAACTCAAAAGCGAAGGAGAATTTGTCGAGAAAACAACTAAATACTATTCCACAAGAAAAATCACAATGCCAAATGTGAAAGTTGGCTCTGTTATAGAATACAAATACGAATTGAAATCAAAATACGATCAAAAATTCCCTAATTGGGATTTTCAATTAGAAATTCCAGTTAATCATTCAGAATATACAACAGAAATTCCAGAATATTATATTTATAATGCATACAGAAAAGGGTCATTTATGCCATTAGAGACCAAAGACGCATCAAACAGAAGCATAACATTGACAATTAAAGAGTTAGTTGGAGATAGACAAAGAAAATATGAAACTTCTACCGAAACTATAAATTACATAGACAATCTTACAAAGTATGTTTTAGAAAATATTCCAGCAGTTAAAGATGAAGTTTATGTAAACAATATCGAAAATTATAGTTCAAGTATAAAACACGAACTTTCTGCGACTAAATTTCCAAACAGTCTTTACAAACCAATATCACAAACATGGGAAAACGTAGTTAAAACAATTTATGAATCAGAGGAATTTGGCGGAGAACTAAATAAATCTAATTATTTCGAAGAGGATTTAAAAACAATTCTAACAGGTTTAAAAACACAAGAAGAAAAAATAGGAATGATTTTTAGTTATGTTCAATCAAGAATGAATTGGAATGAATATAATGGTTATCGATGTGATGATGGTGTTAAAAAAGCATACAAAGAAAAAAAAGGAAACATTGCCGAAATAAACCTAATGCTAGTTGCAATGCTGCGATTTGCAGATATCAAATCAAATCCAGTTTTGTTGAGTACAAGAAGTAATGGAATTCCAATATATCCATCCATAACAGGTTTCAACTATGTAGTTGCAGCAGTAGAGTTAGAGAACGGAACACTACTTCTTGATGCATCGAACAAAAACACAATGCCAAATATTTTACCGATGAAAGCCTTAAATTGGATAGGTAAAATTATTAGAAAAGATAAAACTTCTGAGGATGTGGATTTAATGCCAAAACAAAAATCCAATATAATTGTCAATTTTTTTGCAAACATAAATGTTGATGGTTCAATTGACGGAAAACTTCAAGAACAATATTTTGATTACAAAGCATTAAATTTTAGAGAAAGATTCAGGAATATTTCAAAAGAAAGTTATTTAGAAAAATTAGAAAAGAAATACAACAATATTGAAGTTAGTGATTACAAAGTCGAAAATCAATCAGAACTTTCAAAACCAATTATTGAAACCTACAGTTTTAAAAGAAGTAATTCTGTAGAAAAAATAGGAGATAAATTATATTTTGCACCATTATTGTTTCTTGCAGAAACAAAAAATCCATTTACACAAGAAAAGCGAGAGTATCCAATTGATTATGGTTTTCCTCGACAAGAAAAGTTTAGTTTGAATATCACTATTCCTGATGGATATGCAATAGAATCTATACCAGAAAAAGCGGCGATTGGCATTAGTGACGATCTAGGTGTTTTTAGATTTACAACTTCAAACACAGACAACAAAATACAAATAGTAGTTTCAGTTGACATCAACACACCCATTTTTTCTGCAGATTACTACGAAGAATTGAAAGCATTTTATGCTCAAATTGTGAAAAAAGAAACTGAAAAAATAGTTCTAAAAAAGATATAGATGAACCTAAAAACCTCCCAACTAGAAGTCGACAACTGGATAAAAACCCACGGCGTTCGTTATTTTAACGAGCTAACCAACATGGCACAACTCACCGAGGAAGTTGGCGAAGTAGCGCGAATAATTGCGCGTCGTTATGGCGAACAATCCGAAAAAGAATCAGATAAAAACAAAGATCTTGGCGAAGAACTTGCCGATGTAGTTTTTGTAGTTTTGTGTCTCGCCAATCAAACCGGAATCGATTTGCAAGAAGCCTTTGACAAAAAAATGGATTTGAAAACTGAAAGAGACAAAAATCGACACAAAGAAAACGATAAGTTAAAATAGAATACTTTGTGAACCTTTGTGCTCTCTTCGTAAATCTTTGTGAAATAAAAAATATGAATTTAGAAATAAAACATTCAACCTGCAATCTCCAATCTGCAATCTTCATTTCTGGTAGCAAATCAGAAACCAACAGACTACTGCTTTTGCAAGCCTTGTATCCAAATATTTATTTAGAAAACATCTCAAATTCTGACGATTCTGAAGTTATGACTAAAGCACTTTTGGATAATAGTCAAATTACAACAGTTCTCCCTTTGGGAGCCAGGGAGATTGACATTCATCATGCAGGAACAGCCATGCGATTTCTTACTGCCTATTTTTCTCAAAAAGAAGGACAAGAAGTTGTGTTAACTGGTTCAACAAGAATGCAAGAAAGACCCATTTCAGTTTTAGTAGAGGCGTTGAAACAATTAGGAGCAGACATTGAGTATGTGAATAATTTTGGATTTCCACCACTGCATATTTGCGGAAAGAAACTCACAAAAAACAAAGTTTCACTTCCTGCAAATGTGAGCAGTCAATACATTTCTGCACTTTTGCTAATCGCACCAAAACTCGAAAACGGATTGGAATTAACCCTAATTGGTGAAATAACATCGATTCCGTATATTAAAATGACATTAGCATTATTGAATGAAATTGGAGTAGAAACTTCATTTATTGGAAATAAAATTGTTGTCACATCCAGCGCAGTCGTGCCGCCAACAATGATAACAATTGAATCCGACTGGTCATCAGCATCCTATTTTTATTCGATAGTTGCACTATCCAAAATAGGAACTGAAATAAAACTATCCAGCTACAAGCGAAACAGCCTACAAGGCGATGCTGCATTAGTCGAAATTTATAATAATTTTGGAGTAACAACCACTTTTGAAGATAAATCAATCATTTTACGAAAATCAAAAACCCACAACCCACAACCCACAACCCACAACCTAAATAATTCTCCTGATATTGCTCAAACCATAGCAGTAACTTGTTTTGGATTAGGAATAGAATGTCATTTAACAGGCTTGCATACATTAAAAATAAAAGAAACAGATAGGCTAGAAGCCTTAAAAGCAGAACTCACAAAACTAGGCGCCAATATAGAAGTCACAAACGATAGTTTAAAGTTAGTATCTCAAGAAGTCCTTCCTTTTAGGAAGGATTTAGGAAGAGATTCTGTTTCGACCTATCAAGACCATCGAATGGCAATGGCATTTGCTCCATTAGCATTAAAAACTAACATCACAATTGAAAATGCCGAAGTTGTATCAAAATCATATCCAACATTTTGGAAAGATTTAGAAAGTATTGGGTTTAAAATTATAGAGTCAAAAGATCCAAAAATCGAATAATCTAATATTCTTTTTAAAATAAACATCAAAACACTTGACAACGCCTATCTCACAATCGTATATTTGCACACGTTTTTAATTATAGGCGAAATACTTATAACCTAGAACCTATAACTTACAACTTTTCCCTATGAAATTATCTCAATTCCAATTCAATTTACCAAAAGAACTTCTTGCCGAATATCCAGCCGAAAACCGGGACGAATCTCGTTTGATGGTTGTCGATAGAAAGAAAAACACCATTGAACACAAAATGTTTAAAGACATTATTGATTATTTCGATGATGGCGATGTTTTAGTACTAAACAATACTAAAGTTTTTCCAGCGCGTTTATACGGAAACAAAGAAAAAACAGGCGCAAGAATCGAAGTTTTTTTATTAAGAGAATTAAACGCTGAGCAGCGTCTTTGGGATGTTTTAGTAGATCCAGCCAGAAAAATCAGAATTGGTAACAAACTTTACTTTGGTGATGATGATTCACTAGTAGCCGAGGTCATAGACAACACCACATCGCGTGGAAGAACTCTACGCTTTCTGTATGATGGCTCTTACGAAGAATTCAGAAACAAATTAACCGAACTTGGCGAAACACCAATTCCAAAATACATCAATCGTGAAGTAAACGAAGATGATAAAGAACGTTACCAAACCATTTATGCAAAAGAAGAAGGAGCAGTTGCTGCACCAACAGCAGGATTACATTTTTCAAAACATTTGATGAAACGCCTTGAAATCAAAGGAGTTCAGTTCGCCGAAGTAACATTGCACGTAGGACTAGGAACATTTAATCCAGTTGAGGTAGAAGATCTTTCAAAACATAAAATGGATTCAGAAGAATTGAAAATCAAACAAGAAGCCTGTGATATTGTCAATGCTGCAAAAGCAAGAAAAAGTAGAATTTGCGCTGTAGGAACAACATCAATGAGAGCAATCGAAAGTGCTGTGTCGTCACAAAGAACCTTGAATACATTTGATGGTTGGACAAACAAGTTCATCTTTCCACCGCACGATTTTAGTTTAGCAACTTGTATGATTACCAATTTCCATACACCAAAATCAACTCTAATGATGATGATTTCAGCATTTTGCGGACATGATTTAATGAAATTAGCCTACGAAGAAGCCATCAAAGAAGAATATAAATTCTATTCCTATGGTGATGCCATGTTGATAATCTAACAATTTGTCTCATAAAACATAATCAGAATAAATTCAAATAAAATTATAATCCTTTCAGCAATGAAGGGATTTTTTTTGCTTCGCCGTTTAGTACCTTCAGGCTCGTATGGGCGTGACCAAACTTCCGTAAAAACTCTAGTGTGGTCGGGCTTTTCGCTAAATCTTTTTTTGCGCTTTCGCTCCACAAAAGGATATCACTCATATCCCTCACGCGGACAACCATTAAATTCAAAATTTTGTTTAACTAATTTTGAAATTCATTAAACAAAAACTATCTTTGTTTCAAATTAGATTTCAAATGAAACACATATCAAAAAACGACATTTCCAAAATGGAAAAAGTCCAAAGATTGAATCTCATCAATTCATGCACAGGTTATAAATCTGCCAATTTAATAGCAACGAAATCCATCCATGGAGTCGAAAATGTCGCTATTTTTAGCAGTATCACCCATCTTGGAAGTAATCCAGCAATGCTAGGTTTCATAGTGCGTCCAACAACTGTTCCAAGAGATACCTATAAAAATATAAAAGAAACAGGTTTTTTCACCGTTAATCACATTACTTCGGTTCAAATTGAAGATGCACACCACACATCTGCTAATTATGCTGCTGATATATCAGAATTTGACAAGACAAATCTCGAATCAGAATACAAACCAAACATAGATTTTCCTTTCGTAAAAAATGCACCAGTTCAATTGTTGTGTAAATACTTAAACGAATACCACATCATAGAAAATGATACCATTCATATTATTGCTTCAATCGAAAATATATTTTATCAAGAAAGTTTAGAACACAAAGACGGTTGGTTGCAACTTGACAAGGCAAATATTGTAGCAATAAATGGACTTGATGGATATTGTATTCCAGTATTATTAGATCGATTTCTGTATGCAAGACCTAATGTTAAAACAAAATCGTTTGAAGAATCATAGTTTTTTATAAACAAACATAATCATCCTAACAGGTTTTCAGAACCTGTTAGGTCTCTTAGAATAAATTTAAAAAACAAATTTAACGAATTTCAAAACCTGTTAAGTCTTTTAGAATAAGTTTAAAAAACAAATCTAACGAATTTCAAACCTGTTAAGTCTTTAACAATAAGTTTAAAAAACAAACCTAACAGGTTTTCAAAACCTGTTAGGAATTTCAAAAATTATAAGAAATAAAACAAACTATGAAAACATTAAGATTAATTCTTGGCGACCAACTCAATTCTCAACATTCTTGGTTTGAGAAGAA
>JANPDC010000194.1:0-15826 GCA_031431275.1 Bacteroidota bacterium | reverse complement strand
GAACGACTGAAAACGTGTGATGGGAATTGATGTTTTGACTGATGGATAGTTCTGAGAATCGGGTCATGGTTTCGCCATCGATTACGATGGTGGTTTTGGTACTTAATGCCATTGTGTTTGTGTTTTTATGTTGTTATTTTTCTTGAAATCAATAATTTGTATTTGGTAAATATAAAAAAGATTATGTTAAAAAAGAAACATATTTCATCTATTTTTTAGTATGAATACATTCTTCATAAAATATTAAGTCTTTTTAAAGGAATAACATAGTAATTGAAAAAATAAAAGAAATTCGTTGATTTTTTACAAAAAAAAATAACCCATTGGGTTATTTTTTGAAACTTTTAGTATACTATTTTGAGTAATATAAATAAAAAAGTTATTTTGTGTATATAATTCTGAACGGAACAATATTTATAGCTCTGTTTTCAATTACTACTTTTAGATCTTCTTTCAAGAATTCCCATTCTTCTTCATTATAAAAATCGACGTCTTTTCTTCTGTCAAGATAAATATCAATGGTTGGTGTATAACCAACATTACTTTCAAGGCTGGTTTGTATTCCGTTTTTTACTTCTATTTTTTCAACTGATTCTCCATAGTGATTTTTACATAAAATAACTATATCTTGTCGCGTAACTATTCTTTGATTGGATATCAAATTTTCTCTGAAGGCATAAATTTTCTCAGAATTCGAAAGTTCATTTTTACCACCATGCGTAGTCGTTAATAATGCAATACTTTCATTATCAAAATCTGCACCTTTAAACAATCCTAGTTTTGAAAATGCATTGATTTTATTGGCATCTAATCCATTTGTGGTCCAATATTTAACGAACAATGTTCCTTTGTCCTTTTTTTCTTTAGAATTTAAAATCAAATATGGGTTTGTGGAATTTTGCAATCCGACTTGTGATATTTTATTTTTAAATCTAGCAATAATTTGATTAATTTCTTTGAGATTACTGTCTGTGAAATCGTTACCTAGTCTTGCGAAAGCAGAGGCTTCGTCTCTAATTAAATCGACTAAGTAATTTATTTCTTCTGTGGCATTGCGCTCGTCAAAACGTGCTATTCCTCCAAATCTCAGATAAGCATAATCATCTTCTAATGAATCATCTGTATTGGAAATGACATCAAATTCTGTGTTTTTGTCGTTTGTTACTGAAAATAATTCTAAAAAGTAGTCTTGATCTAAACTCAAAGGATAAATATTTAAAACATCTTTTATGTTTCCTTGAATTTCATTAAGTTTTTTGTTGATTACTGGAAAACAATTATTTGCACAAAAAATATCTGAAAGAATATCTGGACCTACTACATTTGGAAACTCAATTCGTAACCAAAGTAATTTTTCTTCTTCTATTTTTTTTAATTCTTCTTTTGGAAATATTTCTTTGAATTCTTTTGGAAATGCATTTGTTTGTTCTTCAATTGGCACAACATCTTTAATGGTGATGAAGTTGTTGCTATAATATTCATTTACAAGTTCTTGAACTTTATCAATATGATAAAAATCTTGTTGCATCAAATCACTTTCTTGATTTTGCGTTTTTTTGTCACTATTATAACCTGTTTGGGTGGAGAGTTGTACGTCATTTAAAAACCATTTTGCTCTGGGTAAAAAATGATAAAAAATATTTCTTTGATGAATGTTTTTTAAATAAAAGTAGAACATCAAATCCTTTAATATTCCATTTCCTTCATGTTTCAATCCTATCCAAATCGTTCCATGTGGTAATGGTTTTAAATAATCTTTGAAGGATAATTTTTCTTTAAATTGTAATTTTTCAACTTGCTGTAAACCACTAGGAAGCACAACATAATTAATCTTATTTCTATTTAATTTAACTTGTTTTGTAGGTCCAAAAAAATAACTTTTGACAGCACTTAGTGTTGGATTATATGGATTTATTTCTTTTTTCTGATAAAAGAACTGATGAAAATCACTTAAAGTAGTTTCGTTTTCTGTTGGATAGGCAGACAAAATACCTCTAGCAGCACTAGCTTTTGCTGATGCCGTTGGGGTTAGAACTTCAATGAGCCTCTCGGTAATGCGACGTCTGCTTGAAAAAATTTCATTTGATATTTTTTCTAGTTCTTTTGCACAAACATCAAAAAGTAAATTAACAATTGGGTCAAAAACATTTTCGAGTTCAACATCAGAATATCCCCAATGTTTTGCTGCTCGTCTAAGTAATCTATCCTTTATTTGGTCTTTTGATAACTGATTCATAAATTAAATTTTACTTAACTGAAAATGGTGCCAAATAATAAGAACTTTTGAAGTAATATGGCTGGTTTGTTTGTTTTATAATTCCGTAAACAATAATGTCAAGTCGTTTTTTTACTCTAATTTTTACTTCGTAACTCAATGTGTCTTCAACAACTGAAAGAACCACATCTGTTACAATGAGTCTTTTTTCATATTGTTTTACCTTTTCAAAAACAGACTCTTTGATTTGATCTTTTAATTGAGTTGGGTTTGCAAGTTGGTTAAAGTCGGTTTCCCAGATAATAGTTCCGAAATCTTCATCATATTTATATTCACCGAAAACAGTTGTTATGATCAGTGATATAAATTGCGCTAATGATTCCTCAATAGTAACTTTTGTCACATCTTCGCCAACAGTGAGTTTTTTGAAGTCGAAAGGGATTCTATAAAATAACGGATTCATTTATTTTAGTAAATTTAATTTCATCTTTTTTTGTCAATGTTACCTTTAGAGTATCTCCTTTTTGAATTTCATTAGAAATAATCATTCTAGAAAGTGGTCTTTTTAATTGATTACGAATATTACCCTTAATTGGTCTTGCTCCGTATTCACTACTGAAACCCATTAAAGCAATTTTTTCTTTATCTTTTTCGTCAATTTCTAGTTTTATATCTAATTTTTCTAATAATTGAAGAAGTTCTTTCTTTAAATGTATGTCAAAAATGCGTGATACACTTTTTACATTTATTGGTGCAAAAGGAATTATTTCGGTTAAACGACCAAGAAATTCTGGTCGAAAATAACCTGTCATTAATTGAATCAGGTCATTTGATTTTGGAACAACATCTTTTTCAAATGATTTAACTATATAATCTGAACCAATATTTGATGTAAAAAGAATCACTGAATTTGAGAAGTCACCTTCTTTACCCAGTCTGTCATGAAGTTTACCTTCGTCAAGTATTTGAAGAAATACATCAAAAACAGATTTATGGGCTTTTTCAATTTCATCAAACAAAACAATCGAATATGGTTTTTGTCTAATTTTATTTACAAGTAATCCACCTTCTTCGTAACCTACGTATCCTGGAGGAGCACCATACAATAATGCTGCTGAATGTTCTTCTTTGAATTCAGACATATCAAGTCTAATAATGGCACTTTCGTCACCAAATAGAAAGTCTGCCATTGATTTTGCAAGTTCTGTTTTTCCTGTTCCTGTTGGACCTAGAAAAAAGAAAGAACCGATTGGCTGTCCTGGCTTTGTTAATCCTGAACGAGATTCTAAAATGGCATCCGAAACTACTTTTACTGCATGATCTTGACCAATAACTCTTTGTTTTAGTGTTTTTTCTATTTCTAGAAGTTTTTCTCTTTCATCAGATTTTACTTTTCCTGCCGGAATTCCAGTAATACCAGAAACTACTAGTGATAAATGTGATGGATGTACGGTATTGTCTTGTTTTTCTAATAAATCAAGTTTTTGTAATAAATCATTTATATGTACAATTTTATCGTTGTTTTCGACAATTGAAGGATAAACGGTAATACTTTCGTCGGTTTCATTAAATAGTTTACCAGATTTTCTTATAATATCTGAATGTAACCAGTCCACTTTTTCTGTTAAATCCTCACTTTTCAAGTCTAAATTTGTAACTTGATTGGTAAGTTCTGGTAATTCTTTTTTGATAGTTTCTTTTGCAACTTTCAAAGATGACATTGTTCTATCAATCAAATCTAATGCTGAATCTGGTAACGATTTTTCTTTTAAATATCTTTTTGATAAACGAATTGCTTCTTTGATTCCTTCTTCATCGATATCAAAATCATGATGAGATTGATAATTTTCAATCACATTATTTATCATTCTAAAAGCAAGATCTTGAGTAGGTTCTTGTATTTCTAAAGTTTCAAATCTTCTAGAAAGGGCATCATCTTTACCAAGTGTTTTTCTGTATTTTTCTGTTGTTGTTGCTCCAATAAAGGTAATTTCACCTTTTGATAGTTCAGATTTTATGATGCTCCCAATTCCAGACCCTTGATTCGAATCGAATAATTCATGAATGTCATCTATAAATACTATTGGTCTATCGAATTTTTTTAGTTCATTGAAAATCTTTTGCAAACGATCTTCAACTTCTCCTTTGTAAGAAGCACCTGCAAACAACGAACCTATTATTATCTCAAAAACTGAAGCATTATTAAAAGAAGTTAATATTGTTTTATTTGCTATTTTATGACAGAATCCTTCAACTAATGTTGATTTTCCGACTCCAGGTTCACCTGTGATAATCACGTGTGGTTTGAGTTTACGGTTTAAGATTTCTGTTATTATTTTAAGTTCTTCATCTCTACCGATCATGTGAATCGATTTCTTTTCTTTTACTTGATTGATTTTGTTTACACAATATTTATCAAGTACAGATGAATTTCCAGATGATTGGGAAGAAGTGTTTGATGATGAATTTTGATTCTGTGGGACATTGGTACCGTCAACAAATATAGATGTTAAAGTAGCAGGTGTTACAGGTAATGATTTTAATTGGTCATGGTTAAAACCAATTCCGGGAGTTACTAATGTGATGAGTAAAGCAACAAAATCGACTTCAGTACCATTATTTTTCGCAATAGTTTCTGCTTCTTCAAATATAGTTATTGATAAGTTATCAGCACTAGGATCTTCAGCAGGTTTTGAAACTTTTGGTAATTCGTTTATTCTGACATCAGCCCACTCATCAATGTAAAAAACATCAATTCCTTTTTTATCAAGGTCTTTTAAAAAATCAAATTGAGGATTCAACAAGGCTTTTAGAATATGCGCTGGAGTATATTTTTGATTTAAATTATCTTTTGCATATTGTTTTGCGATGTGAACTAATTGAGGTATTTCTTCTTGACCCATGATTTTGTTAATTTTTAGTTTGGCTAATAGTTTAGATTTGAACTTTAGTTAGAAGGTGGCAACATTTGGAATCGTATCAAAAGATCGTCGTAACGTTTTTGAAGATCTTTTTTGTCGTTAGTGAGTTCTAAAATTTTTGAACTGCTATCGTTATTTTCTAGGAGTGCTTTCTTAGCAATCATCAAATCTTGCATGTTTACAATTATTCTGCCATACAATCTTGAACTCAAGGTATCATCTGGCATTTCTTTATCTAAATCTCCCAACTTTTTTGTTATAGTGTTTTCTATGTAAACAAATTTCTCTGGTGTTTTCTGTAATGAATCGACTAATTTTCTAATTTGTCCGAATTCGTTTGAAAACTTTTTTTGATAGTTTGCTTGAGCAAGCATTTTATCGTTTTCTTGTTTTAAGACTTCATTTTCTTTCAAAGGAAGTTTAAAATTAAAAAATAAAGCAAAAATTAAGACACCAGTTGTGATGCTAAACATGAGCAAAAAAAGGGCAAATGCCGAAAAACGTTCTTTTTTATTTAAGATATCCATAGTATTGTATTATTTAGTCTGCTAAAAATGATGGGGATGAATTTGGTTTTTCACTTTCTGTTGGAGAGTCATTTCCAAATATTGATGTACTTACTTTTTCGTTTTTAAATACGTTTTCATTAACAAAAATTCCAGTATCTTTTTTTCTTCCAATATAATCTAATTGATACAAAATGAAAAACAAATCATCGATTTTGGTTAAAAAATAATTGGCTTTTGCCATATTTTCTTCAATGTCATAAGATACAAATGTCATATTTATAACATCAGAAAATATTCTTTCGAAATCACCACTTTTACTATCTGTCCATTCAGCAAAATAGTTGAATAACATTTCTTTTCCGTCACCTGAATAAGTATCAAAACAGTTTTTTAACGTTCTTGAAAAACTAACTACGTTTTCCAAGATCGTCATTGGTTTTGTGTTATGTCTCATCCATTTGCTGTTTGTAACCTGTTGTTCCGCAAACCTTAAAGATTTATCACAAACCTCGTGGACCATATTAGCAATTAAATTTTCGTCTTCTAATTTATTTCTAAATTTAATTTTTTGAATAATTTGAACCGAATGAAATTCCATTCGTTTAAAAAAGGAATCATATTTTTCAAACAAAGTAACCAAAATTGGGTTTCCACTAACCGTTAGACATGGGGGAACAAAAGTTGATATAATTTCATATTTATTACCCGTGACTTTGAATTTCGCTATCGGAAACTGCAAAGGTCCAATATTGTTTTGATTTACTTCACTTTCAACAGCAGTTGTAATAAAGTATTTTGCAGTTGTATGAGGAAAACGAGGAGGAACTTCTTCCATGTTTTGTTCACCAGAAGGAATTCTTTCGTATGGATTGATATTAATCAAAAGATAGTAATCACTATTTTTGTTATCAAAATCTTTCAATTCTATTTTTTCTGAATAAGGTCCAGTATATTCTGTTATTTCAATTCTTCCTCCAGATGGAGTTACTGCTTTTAATGTTGTGATATCGATACTCAATTCATTGTGTGTGTCTATAGAAATAGAATATTGAAATGGTTTTGTTAGTGGAGTACTAAGTATGCCATAATTCAACTCATTTACATTAAGATTTCTTGCATCTCGAACTAAATCTTCAACGTTATCTTGTAATTCAATAAAATGGTTTTTATTGATTTTCATTCCTTCGATCCAGTTTACTGGAAAGTGTTTAATATTTTCTGCCATGATTGTGTTTATATTATATACGTTGACAAATTATTGTTTCTCCGTCCTTTATATTGTTAGTATCAATTCCTTCATCTGGATCAATGTATTCAGATGTTCCAAACCATTTTGGTTTTGTGTGAAAATACCATCCAAATGGCTGTTCTTTATCATCTAAAAAATTAATCTTTCCGTTTGGATTTTTTTCATTATAGTCATTAATGAAATAATAAAAAAGTCTACCATATTCGAATGCTTTTGGTGCTTTTACTTTGAAATTTATAATTTGTTTGTCATTTGCCTTTTTTTGAAAAACTAAATTCAATACAATCACATTTCTCATCTCAGATGCCTGCGGAGCAGGATACTTAGTATTTAGTGGATAAAACCATCTTTTGTGAAGTTTTGCAGGAATTGAAATCGCAGTTTCAAAAAGAACATAACAAAAAGTTGGCATTACAAAAAATAAAAAGGTTGAAAATAAATATACCTTATAATTTAATTCATTAAAAAAACCAGCAATAATTGACATAAACGCTGAAATATACAAGGCTGTTACTAAAGCAATAAAAATTTCAGTATGCATTTTTTTCGAATCAAACTTTTTAAAGTAAGCATGAAAAAGTGTTAAATGCACTCCACCAGATATTGCCAAATAAGTTTGAATAGCGACAAATCTTTGACGAACATTTGTATCCTTTATGTTAAAAAGAATTGAGGTAAATATCACAAAAAAAAGTGATTGGGTCAATATGTAAATAAAATATTTAAACTTGTCTTGTTTTAATTTTGTGGTTCTTGAACTAATTAGCAAGGTTATAAGCATAGCAACTGCTATTATTATAAACACATATATTAGTGCTTGGCCACCGTCGAATTTTGGTAAAAATCTTCTCATTTTATTATAGTACTGTTGAAATTCCTAATCTAGATTTGTATGATGAGTCATCAATTTTGAATAATTCATCCTCTCTATTAAGTTTGATATTAAAATTAAACTGAATGTGAAATGGTAAAAATAAATTAAAAAAAGTTGAAATGAAAGTTTCCATGACATGATTTTCAAAAAAGTTTTCTAGATTTTCAGATTTGTTTAATGGTCCTATCTCAAAATCATATCTTTTTAGAAATATTTTTTGGCTACTTTCTAACGTTGTATTGATTCCCATGATAAGTTCTTTTGAAGATTCTTCAATATCATGAGTATGCTCTAATTTTATATTACTAATTCTATAATTCACTTTTTCGTCAATTATTTCCTCTAAAATGGTAACAACATGATCAACACTTTGTTCATTATTTTGATTGTACTTTAAAAGAGCATAAAAAATTTTGATAATAAATGGATCTGGAATTTTATCTTCAACCGCCATTACTATTTTTATGATATCGACAATACCATCTGAATTTAGTTTTGAAAAAAAATCTGATTCGTATTTTTCAATTTGATGTCTGAATCTAAACAATTCGTTTTCAATAGGATTGAAAAAAAATCGAGCCTCTTTTTCTTCTTTTTTTCTGTTTTTAAATTCTTGAACCGCATCTCCACTTTGATCTCTGTCGTTAAAACTATGACAAATGCTTTCTGGCAATATGTCATAAAATCCATTTCGACTCATTTCTAAATTTACTACATCATCATTTACAGGATCAAATGAAATATTCATTCTGTCCTTACTAAACCTTCTGTAAAAAGTTCCATTAAATTTCAAAGCAATATCAAGATCATCAATGTTTTTCTCAAGCAAGGCTTGAAAAATAATTTCTGAACGTAAATCAAATGAAGTTAAATGTCTATGATTTTTTAAAATAGATAGAATTTTTGACATATAGATAGGATGTTACTTGAGTCGACTTCCTCCGACATAATATTTTTTCCAATAATTTGCTTTCAATGAAGTAATGTTACAACCTTCAGTTGAACTCGCAGAAAAAAACATATCATTTTTTAGATAAACTCCAACATGAGAAACTATTTTTTCTTTGTCAATTTTAAAAAAAACCAAATCTCCCTCTTTTAATTTTTCATTAGATTCCACAGAATCAAATCTTGCGTCTTCATACATCTCACCAGAAGTTCTAGGTAAATAGGTTTCATAGACATATCTATACAAATGAATCATTAATGCAGAACAATCAACGCCATTTTTATCATTACCACCATACAAATAGGTAGTCTCTTCCCAACTTCTTACAAAATTATTAATTTTATTGTTTTTAATTTTACTTTTAGGAACTTTGATTTTTGTTGCTAAATGAACAATATCATCTTCTGAAAGGTTTTCCCTATAACTGTATACTTTGAAGTCATCTACAAACGCTTTCTTTTTGTTTTTATAATCTTTGTCTGTCGTTACAGGAATGGTTTTACAAGAACTAAATAAAGTAATTGTAAGCAATAATAATAATAATTGTGGTTTTAAGAATTTGTTCATAAATAAAAATGTTACTTAATAAATTTGCTACAAATATAGTAGTTTTGAGCTTACACGACTATTTTTTTTTTATTTTTTTAAAGCTCACAAACGTTCTTAAATCAAAATTCCAAATTTGACAATTTTTAGTGTTGTTTTCAGTCAATTGTAACTTAATTATTAAACAAATATCAGTTTTTATACATAATAATCAATTAATCTAATATTTTGAAAAATATTTTGAAAAAACACTTTAAATCAAGAAATTTTTATAATTTTGAAAACTAAACTATTTGCATTTTTTACTTATGAATAATACAACTCAAATAAAAACACATTTTGATTTTAAAATTATTTTGTTTTTTATAATTTTTTTCATATTTTCTTGTTCCTTTTTAGCCTTCAGAAAAAATACAATTAAAAATTGTGATTTAACAGGTTTTAAAATTGAATCTGTTTCTCTGAAAGCAGGTGATTTAATTACTTTTACTGATACCACAAAAACATCATCACAGTGGGAATGGGATTTTGGTGACGACAGCAAGGTATCCTATCTTTCAAAGGCTACGCACTCTTTCGAAAAAGAAGGCGTTTACAAAGTTAGGCTCATTTCAGGTGGTAGTTGTACCGTTGAAAAAGAAATAAAAATAGCACCTTTCCAGGAAAATATTGACATGTCTTTGTACCCGAAGTTTAATGTTCCAAAAAATATTGTTGAGGGTGTCCCAGTAACTTTTTCTGACAATACAAGTCATGCCAAATCTTGGAAATGGTCGTTTGGAGAAATTAGTGATTCTGGTTCTTCTGAAAAAAACCCAACACATACTTTCAAATCCTCTGGTATGAAAAAAGTAGTACTGGCCGTAAATGATGATTACAAGTATGTAACGACTGTTGAAGTATTTGTTGTTAAAGCTGATGTTGCGAAAGATCCATTAACTCCTCCACCTCCACCAGAACACAAAGGAGCAGAAATAAAAGGGATAAATGAAAAAGATATCGAAACAAACATGAATGGAATATCTAAAAATCTATTGAGATATAGAAATTTTAGTAAAAATTTCTGCAAAGAGCATATGCCCGAAGTCCATTTAAAAGACGGTAGAGTTATATCTCTCAAAGAGTTAGACGAAGATATTAGAGACAAAAGATTACGTATTAGAGAAATTAAAATCGAAAAAAATCGTTTCGGAGATATCATAAGAATAGATGCAAACTATAAAAATTAAAATAACATAAACTATTAAATAATTAAAAATGGCAACAAATAGATTTTCAGGAAGTTACGGAATTGGAGGAAATGAAGTCAAAGTTGAAGGGCAAGAGGGAATGCTTGAAATTCAACAAAACAGAACTTTATTTGCTCAAAAATTGACCACAAAAACACCAACAAGACCAGAAATCGTTACTGGTTTAAAAAACATGGATGAAGTGTTTGAACATTTTGATCCAAAAATTGATGTGGCCTTTGAAGACCAAAATGGTCAAACTATCAAAGAAGAATTAAAGTTCAAAAATGTTGGTGATTTCTCAATTAATGGTTTTGTTGGACAAAGCCCATTTTTAGGAGATTTAAAAACAAAAAGTGAGCAGTACAAAAAAATGATCAAGCAATTGAAAACTAATAAAATTTTAAAATTAGCATTGCAAGATCCTGCTTCAAAAGAGTCAATAATTGACTCATTGAAAACTTTAATAAAAGAATTAGATCAAACTGACAAATAAAAATAAAATAAAATGGCTCAAGAAAATACTAGTGCTGCTATAAATAACAGCAAAGAAAATAAAGAAATTGAATCACGCTCGTTAGACCAACAATTAGAATCATTTATTCAGTTTGGAGGTTTTGACCTTCTTGAAGGATCAATTGATGGCGTTCAAAATCTAAATCCAGAAAGAAAAGCAAGAAAAAATATTTTCTTGACAGAAAGTAGTAAAAAAGCGGAAAGAGATACACTAAAAAAAACCTTGCAACTTTGGGTTGACTCTTTAACCTCTTCTGATAACTTAGTAGATTTAGTGAATGACTGTGCTGCTAAGTCTGAAGAAACAGAAAAGACACTCAAAAAAAATCTTACAATAGTTGTAAACGATTCAAAAGAATTAGAGCAAAACTATAGATCAATTTCTTTGTTTTACAAAAATACAGAAGAAAGTAAAATAAAAAATATTTCTATTATGAACGCGGAGTTAGATCAATTAAAAGATCTTGACAATTCCCGTTTCATAGACAATATTGAAGAAGAATTAGTTAACGGATTTGACCGTTTGGATTTAAGACAAAACTATTCACTTTTAGTTATTCCTGGTTATTTAGGATCAAACAAAGTAATAGAAAAATGGGCGAAAATTGCTTACGAAAACAAAGTTATGTTAATAACTGATTTTCAACACCTTGATGAACCAGATGATGTAATGGAAATGTTTGAAGCATCGAACTTGACTGGTGGAGATACATACCGATCAAATGTAATGATGGCTTGTAACTGGCTGGTGGGTCGTGGAAAACATGATGAAATCGATGAAGAGGAAGCCTTGTATTTACCTCCATCTGCTGCATTAGCAGGAAAAGTTTACAACACATTGATGTCACAAGTTACTGCAGGTAAAAAACATGGTGGAATAAATGAAGTTGACGGAGTGAAATTTGACTTAAAGAAAAGTGAAATTGCAAATCTTGAAAACATGGGTTTAATACCAATGGTAAACGAATACGGAAAAGTAATGGCGTTTTCTGCAAAAACATTGTTTAATGGAGACAACCTTGGATTACAAACTTACTCTGTTGTTCGTGTTTTTGATTATGTAACAAAAGTGTTAATGGATTTCTTGAACAGAAGAGCTTTTGAAAACTTTAACTCAGTTACAAAAAAAGAAATTTTAGGTCAAATAGTTAAATTTCTAGACAGTGTTTCTGGGCCAGGAAAATTGATTGAAGACTTTGATATCAAAAGATTTGAGCAAGATCCAAACCAAAAGGACAGGATTTTTGTTGACATTAGATTGAAACCATATTTTCCTGCGAAAAACTTTTTGATACGTATGGATGGACAAAAAGGAGACGAAGGAACAGATTGGGATACTAAGTACGATAATGTCTAAAAACATTTTAAAAAAAATGTTAAATTAACATAAAATTATTTGCTAGTAAATTATTAATTAGTATATTAGCTGAATAATATAATTTATATATAACCCTTAAAATTAAAATTTATGTCGTTCAAATCAAAATTAGTGGTTGGAGGAAAAACTCTAAACATTTTAGATGCAAAGTACAAACTTTTTCAAGAAATTGATGCTACAGGTCGTCCATCTTCTGTAACAAGAGGTGGTACAATTGAAATTTCTGTTGAATCAACTGGTGATTCATTCTTTTATGAGTGGATGGCTGACAACTTCGATAGAAAAGATGGTACAATTGAGTATTCAAAAAGAGATACTGATGCCAAATTAAAAGAAGTTAGATTTACTGAAGCTTACATGACTAAGTACGAAGAAAAATTTGATTCTACTGGAACAAATCCATTAGTTGAAACTTTTACTATCTCTGCAAGAGAACTTACTATCGGTAACGGTACAGTAACTAATGAGTGGGTATAATATCCCGTTAACTTAATTAAATACATTAGTGTGGAATTTGTTTTTTGCACTAATGTATTTTTTTTTAAAATACTTTTAATAACTTAAAAAATAACAAATATGTCTTTCTTAGCAAAACTTGAAATAGATGGAGAATCAATGAATGTATTGGAATTTCAATGCAATATTGGTCAAGATATGGATAAAATTGGTAAACCTTCAGGTGATTCTCACGGTGGTGAGGTTCGAATTATCGTTGAATCCACAAAAACTACAACACTTTGGAATTGGGCTGTGAGCAGCAACCAAATAAAAAATGGAAAATTAACCTTTTTTAGAAGAGATGCAACCTCTAAAATGAGAGAATTAGAGTTTAACGAAGCGTATTGCGTAGCCTACGAAGAAAAATTCTTATCTGATAGCAACATTCCGATGCAGATTGAAATTTCAATCACTGCAAAAGAACTTATCATGAATGGATCTAAATTGACTCGTAACTGGCCAATGAAATTTTAATTCCACATGGACGAAATTGAAATAGAATTTTATAGTTCCATGACCCGCAGTTTTAAAGAATTAAATGCGACCGCAGCAGATTGGTCAAATAGATTCGATAAAAAAGTAGTACAACCTACCAAAGATTTTTGGCAAGGTGATAGAAACTACAAAGGATCGGGTTGGGGACATGGTTTGAGACAACGCATTGCAAAAAAAGTACATCCTTCCAACAAGGCATCAAACGTTGCCGAAGTTGGAATTTTGTCTCAATTGCAATTCAGCGAAGTAGAAATTATTGGACAAGCTCTGGAAAAAATCAAAAATGATCCAGAAATAGTAGCTTTAGATAATATGTACAGTTATATGGCTTCGAAAGATCCTGCATTTGGCAAAAGAGCATTTAGTTTTAAGAAAACTAGGTCAATTGAGTTTGGAGGTAAAAGAGCTCCACAAGATATGATGTCTCAAATGAAAGATCCATTTAATTCAAAATACCGAGCCACATGGATGGTTGCAGTTGACGAATTGACTTGGTTGATTAGGCATGCACCTGTTAGGTTTGAAGTTAATGTAGATCAAAGAGGAAATATAAAAATCAACCATATTCTAAATGATAAATTCGATTTGAGAAGTGGAAAAGGACATACCGATGCATACAATAAAGTAACTGATATTTTAGGGCCCATGTACCATGATATAATTGGAGGAAACGACCAACTACAAATTAAAGCATTTTGGACCACAAAAAGATAATTTACTGCTTTTTTATTTTTAGTTTGATCTCTTGTAATTTTTCTAATAAAAAAGAAAAAATACCAAATAAAAATAAAAATACAGATATTTTTTATATTGAAAATGAAGGTCTTGATTACGTTAGGTTTCCATTAATAAAGCCTTTTGATATAACCTCAATTGACGTTGAACAAAGTTGGTTACTTGGTAGGGGACATAATACTGATATTTATGCAGATTATATTTCACAACTAATAGTGTTTAAAGATTATGTTTTAGTTCATTCAAATGGTAATACAATTGTAGATAGTAACTCTGTTAAGGAGGCTTGGTATATTGTAGACACCAAGGAGAAAGATTTCTCAAAAGACTTTACAACAGAAAAGAAATTTCTAAAAGGTTTTACAACTAAAAAAGATTTTTTAAACTATATAAAATCAATAAACATAGATTCCGCAAAATTAAATTGGCAAAAACCTGCGGATTTATACAAACAATTCAAAGAAACGGGTTGCTTGCCTTGGATTCCGAATTGCAAATAAAAATAAATTTTTTGTCTATGAAAATCAAAAAGATAACATACTATTTAGTTATTTTTAGTTTATTTTCTTGTAATTTCTCTAGTAAAAAAATTAAACCTCTTAATAATAACAAAGATGTTTTTTATAATAAATCAACTGGTCTTGATTATATAAGATTCCCATTAATAAAACCATTTGACATAACATATTATGATGCACAGGAAATTTGGTTTATAGCAAAAAGACCAGATAGTGTTGTTTACTCTGATAATATTCATGAATTGACTTTATTGGAATCTAAAATTTTTGTTCATTCTATAGGTAAAACAGTGGTTGGTGACGATTTTGTCAATGAAGGTTGGTATGTTTATGATACAAATAAAGAAGATTTTTTAAAAGCGTTTGTAACTGAAAAGGACTTTCTAATTTACACGAAATCAATAAACGTAGATTCAACAAAATTAAATTGGCAAAAACCCGAAGATTTATACAAACAATTTAAAGAAACGGGTTGCTTGCCTTGGATTCCGAATTGCAAATTAGAATAAATTCTTTGTCTATGATGACCAAAAAAATAACATACTGTTTGATTATTTTTAGTTTGGTTTCTTGTAATTTTTCAAATAAAAAAGTAGAAACCAAATTACCAACTAAAAATAAAAATAGTGATATTTTCTACACTGAAAAAAGTGGACTCGATTACGTTAGGTTTCCATTAATAAAACCGTTTGACATAACGTCTATCGATATTGGAGAAAGTTGGTTACTTGGTATAGGTCATGATACATATGTTTATTCAGACAAAATTTCTGAATTAACTATATTCAAAGAATACATTTTTGTACATTCAATTGGAGAAACTATTATTGATGGTAAAACTGTCCAAGAAAGTTGGTATGTATATAACACTATTGAAAAAGAATTCTTAAAAAAATATACCACTGATAAAGATTTTTTAAAAAATTATGGAATTGAAAAATATTTCCTAAAAGAATTTACAACTAAAAAAGAATTTTTAGAACATCTAAAATCTAAAAACATAGATTCAACAAAATTAAATTGGCAAAAACCCGAAGATTTATACAAACAATTCAAAGAAACGGGTTGCTTACCTTGGATTCCGAATTGCAAATAAGAATAAATTCTTTGTCTATGATGACCAAAAAAATAACATACTGTTTGATTATTTTTAGTTTGGTTTCTTGTAATTTTTCAAATAAAAAAGTAGAAACC
>JANPDC010000193.1:0-21321 GCA_031431275.1 Bacteroidota bacterium | reverse complement strand
TAGGGTTTTTTTGTAATCATTAATTTTAAAGTAGATTTAAATAATAGATATCATAAAATAGAATATTAAACAGTATCGTTTATGATAACAAATAGACTAAAATCATTTTCGTTTAACCTAAATCAAATTTTTATACCAAATGTTTAAATGTTTAGATTATTATTTAAAACAGTGCGTTAAAAATAAGTTAATTAATATTTAAACAAACGTTTAATTTAAACAAACGTTTAAATTTGTTTTTTTAATGGAAAACTTTAACGAAAAACAAATTCAGATTCTTCAAATTGCCGAAAAACTTTTCTCGGAAAAAGGTTTTGATGGAACATCTATTCGAGAAATTTCTAGCGCATCGAATGTAAATGTTGCAATGGTTTCTTATTATTTTGGATCTAAAGAAAAACTATTAGAGAGTTTAATTGTCTACAGAACATCAGATTTAAAAAACAGTTTAGAGGATATTAGTTTGGAAACTAGTAAACCAATTCAAAAAATTGAGAAATTTATCCAACTTTATATTGAGCGAATCAACAACAATCGAAATTTTCATCATATTCTTTTATTTGAAATTTCGTCTAAAAAACGTGCTATCGATTTTGAATCTTTTAATGAAATAAAAAAAGCAAACATCAATTCTTTAGAAAAAATTATAATTGAAGGTCAAACTCAAAATATTTTTAGAAAAGACATTAATATTAATTTAATTATTCCAACAATTTTAGGAACCTATTTTTATTTTCAAATGCATAAATCATTCTTAGGCAATGTTTTATTGTTAGAAACTGATGAAAAATATAATGAATATATAAAAAACGAATTAACAAATCACATCCAACAAACCATTAAATCTTTATTATTACATGCCAATTAAAAGTAAAATATTACAATTGATTTTGTTCTTTGGATTTACCAATACTTTTTCACAAGAAACAATTTTAAATTTGAAAGATGCTGTTGAAATTGCGATTTCAAAAAGTAATGAAGTCATTTTATCAAATATTAAAATTGAAACTAAAAAATTGGAATTTGATGTTGTGAAAAATATCCAATATCCTGATTTGAAAATTTCAGGACAATATTTGCGCTTAACTGGTGCAACAGTCGATTTGCCTATAAATGGAAATTCTAGTTCTTCAAATTCAAGACCAGCACCAGAAGTGAATCAATTAATTATTGGTCAAGCCAATGTAAATATGCCAATATTTTCAGGTTTTAAAATTCAGAATTCGATTAAAGCAAATGAAAATTTATATAAGGCAGAACAATCAAAATCAATTCATACCAAAGAAGAGATTGCAATTAAAGTAGTCGAATATTATGCCAATTTGTATCGGGCTCAAAAATCGGTTAAACTAATTTCTGAAAATTTAAAATCGGCTGAACAACGAGTTAAAGATTTTTCTGATTTAGAAAAAAATGGAGTAATTGCTCGGAATGACTTACTGAAAGCGCAATTACAACAATCGAAAGTGCAATTATCCTTAGACGAAATGAAGAAAAATGTATCGGTTTTGAATTTTTATTTAATTACGCTCATGAAACTTCCTGAAGATTACAAAATCGGAATCGACGAACATCAATTTGATAATTCGAAATCAGAAATTAAAATTCGAACTTTTGATGATGCTTTAAAAAACAGAAAAGATTTAGAAGTTTTTAATTTTATTGAAAAAGTAGGAGAAAATAATATTGCTATTGCCAAAAGTGGTTATTTTCCTCAAATTGCTTTGAAGGCAGGATATACGGCTTTGCAACTTCAAAATGTAGCAACAATTACTAATGCTTTGAGTTTTGGATTTGGTTTTAATTATGATTTAAGTTCTATTTTTAAGATTGGAAAAGATATTAAATTAGCAAAAAACAAATTACAAGAAACAAAACAAAATCAAGAAATTTTATCGGAAAATATAAAAATTCAAGTCCATAATGCTTCAGAAAATTATAATTTGACTTTGAAGCAAAACTTAGTGTATGAACAAGCAGTTGGTCAAGCCACTGAAAATTATAGAATTGTAAAAGACAAATACGATAATGGACTTTCGACAACAAACGATTTGCTTGAAGCCGATGTTGAACAATTGAATTCTAAATTAAATTATGCGCTTTCTCGTGCCAATTCGTTTTTGAAATACTACGAAATGCAATCGGCTTCGGGAACATTAACATCATCATTTAAACAATAAAAAAAGTCCGATTTTCTCCTTCTCCTTTGGAGAAGGTCGGGATGAGGCAAATAAAAATGGAAAATACAGAAGAGACTAAACCAAAAAGCAACAAAATGAAAATAATTCTTCCGATAATAATCCTACTCGGTTTGGGTTACGGAGTTATGCGGTATTTACATTCGCAATCGCATGAAACCACCGATGATGCTCAGGTTCAGAAAAATATGAATCCAATTATTCCAAAAGTTTCGGGATATATTTCGAAAGTATTTGTAAAAGATAACGATTTTGTAAAAAAGGGCGACACGCTTTTTATAATTGACAATAAAGATTATGTTGTAAAAGTCGAAGATGCAAAAGCAGGTTTGGCAGTAGCCGAAAGTGGTTACGAGGTTTCAAAATCAGAAATTGGTACTGCAAATGCCAATGTATCGGTTTCTGATGCTAACATTTCGACAGCAAACGGAAACATCGAAACAGCAAAAATTCGTTTGGGTCGAGCATCTGCAGATTTTGAAAGATATAATAATTTGTATAAAAATCATTCGATAACCAAACAACAATACGAGCAATCGTTGGCCGCAAAACAAGAAGCCGAAAGCCAATTGAATATTTTGAAAGACCAACAAAAAGCAAGTGCATTTCAAAAAAATGTTTTGGAAACGAAAACTATAGTTTCTGGAAATCAAACAAAAGTGGCATCGGCAAATATTTCGAAAGCAAAATCAATTTTAGATGCCGCAAAACTAAATTTAGACTACACAATCGTAACTGCACAAGTCGATGGGCAAGTTTCTAGAATCGATATTCAACCAGGACAATTAGTGCAACAAGGTCAATCGTTGTTTTTTCTAATTAACAATTCTGAAGTTTGGGTTATTGGAAATTTCAAGGAAACACAACTAAATAAAATGAAAGTTGGTCAAGAAGTTGCTATAAAAATTGATGCTTTTGGTGGTGAGGAATTCAGTGGAACATTGGCTTCATTTTCGCCAGCAACAGGTTCTCAATTTTCGATTTTGCCTCCAGATAACGCAACAGGAAATTTCGTGAAAACGGTTCAAAGAGTTCCAGTGAAAATTACTTTTTCTGATAAAAACGATAAAAATAAATTGCAACTTTTACGTTCTGGTATGAATGCCGAAGTTGATGTTTTATTGAAATAGCAAAGGGCAAAGAGCAAAGTGTAAAAAGCAAAAGGCAAAGTGTAAAATAAGATTTATACCCAACAAAAAAGAATGATTCAAAACGATCCAGATGAATTGGTTGAATATGGTTTTCGCCGAGTTATTATCACGGTTATTGCTATACTTTGCTCACTTTTAGAAATTGTTGATACTACAATTGTAAACGTGGCTTTAAACAATATGCGAGGTAGTTTGGGCGCAACTTTAACCGATATCGCTTGGGTAATTACCGCTTATGCCATTGCAAACGTAATTATTATCCCGATGACGAGTTGGTTATCCCAACAATTTGGGCGACGCAATTATTTCACGGCTTCGATAATAATTTTTACTATTGCCTCTTTTATGTGTGGAAATGCAACTAATATTTGGGAATTAGTCATTTTTAGATTCATTCAAGGTTTGGGAGGTGGTGCACTTTTGGTAACAGCACAAACCATGTTGACCGAAAGTTACCCTATTGCAAAACGAGGAATGGCTCAAGCATTTTACGGAATGGGTGTTATTATGGGACCTACTTTAGGACCACCATTAGGAGGCTATATAACCGATCATTACTCGTGGCCCTATATTTTTTACATTAATGTTCCATTGGGAATTATTGCTACAATTTTGACTATTATTTATGTTAAGAGTCCAAAATATGGAGAAAAGTTGAAAGCATCTCAAGTTGATTGGATTGGAATATTTTTGTTAACAGTTTGTATTGGTTCTTTACAATTTGTATTAGAACATGGTCAACAAGACGATTGGTTTAACGATAAAACAATTTTAAGTTTAACTTTAATTACCATTTTTGGATTTATTCTTTTTATTCGAAGACAATTAAATTATAAATTTCCAATTGTGAATTTGCGCGTTTTTAAAAATACCAATTTACGTGTGGGCACAATTATGTCATTTATACTTGGTTTTGGTTTGTATGCATCAACTTTTTTGATTCCGATTTATACACAATCCGTTTTGCGATGGTCTGCTACCGATGCTGGATTATTACTCATTCCAAGTTCTTTAATGACAGGTTTTATGATGCCCATAGTTGGTAAACTAATTCAACGTGGCGTTTCTCAAAAATACATGATAACGGCAGGATTTTTGGCGTTCTTTGCTTTTACTTTTTGGATGAGTCGAGTACTAACTCCAGATACTGGCGAAGAGCATATGTATTGGGCTTTAGTGTCACGTGGCGTTGGTTTGGGATTGCTTTTTGTTCCAATAACAAGTTTGTCATTATCAACTTTACAAGGCAAAGAAATTGGTGATGGCGCTGCATTTACTGGAATGATGCGACAATTAGGCGGCTCTTTTGGGATTGCGATTATTACCACATTTATTGCAAGATTTAATCAGCAACATCGAGTAGATTTGGTTTCGAAATTGGACAAAACCAAATTTATAGTTCAAAATCAGGTTACTATGCTTCAAAAAGGCTTTATGGCAAAGGGATACACATTTAATCAAGCCATGGATAAAGCAAATCAAGTTCTTGAAATAAAAGTCATGAAGCAAGCAAGTGTTTTATCTTTTATGGATATTTTCATGTATTTGGGCGTTGTTTTTTTGCTTTGTATTCCAATTGTTTTGATATTAAAAACAGGGAATAAAAAAGTCGATTTATCGAATGTGCATTAATAAGTATTTTATCCTAACAGGTTCTAAAAACTTGTTAGGTATTTTTTTGAACTCAATAATTTAATAGGTTTATGCTAAAACAAACTTTCATAGAACTAATAGAAAATTATTCTACTGATGATAATCTAACAATTGAATTTTGGGATGATATTGAATCGAATTATTCATCAAAAAATAGACATTATCATACATTAAATCATCTTGAAAATTTATTGAATCAACTTTCAGAAGTGAAAAATGAAATTAAAGATTGGAATTGTATTCTTTTTACTTTGTTTTATCATGATATCATTTATAAAGCAACAAAATCTGATAACGAAGAAAAAAGTGCTGATTTTGCCTTGAAAATAATGACGGAATTATCGGTTTCAAATTTTATGATTGACAATTGCAAAAATCAAATTCTGGCTACAAAAACTCATTCAATAAATAGTGATTCTGATACTAATTTTTTCATAGATGCAGATTTATCAGTTTTGGGTCAAGATTGGAATTCGTATTCTAGTTACTATAAAAATGTTCGAAAAGAATATTCGATTTACCCAAATATACTATACAATCCTGGTCGTAAAAAAGTTTTAAAACATTTTCTTGCCATGGAAAAAATATTCAAAACGGATTATTTTTATCAAAAATTTGAGGCAAATGCAAGATTGAATGTTCAAAAAGAATTAGAACTATTATAAAACAAAAAACTCCAAATTTTCATTTGAAGTTTTTAATGTTTAATAAAAATCAAAAAATTAAACTTTCAATTTTGTTCTCAATTCTTTTGTTAGTGAGTTTTTATTCAACATCAAAGCCGTAGTTTTTAGTTGTACAAAAGTTTTAGTTACATACAAATATCCTTTGTAATCATTGGTTTCACCCCAAGAATTTTTAACTTTGTAGTATTCTTTTCCGTTTTGATCTTTTGCTTTTCCAACAATGTGCATTCCGTGATCGTCCGTAGTGAACATTGTATATAAACCATCAAGTCTCATATCTTCTGAAATCTCTTTTTCTTTTGATGGACCGTCAAAAAAAGTTTTCTTTTGGTCATCTGTAATATTGTACAAATCATCAACATTTGGAACAATTGCTACACCATTTTTCCATGAAAAATAAGGTTCCGAAACATCTGTAGCCCAGCCAACTGTGAAACCTTTTGCCAAAGCATTGTCTACAGCATCTGTTAGAATATTCATCGGTACATTATACAATTGATCGCCACTCCAGTTATCAGAAACGGGTTGAACCATTTTTTCGTAATATGGATTGTCTTTGTAATTCGAAATTTCAATATAATCATTTGCATTGATTCCAATTACCTCTTTAGCAAAGGTTTGTGGAGTATAGGATTTTCCTGCGTATTCAAACGTTTCGGGTATTTTGCCCATCTGAGAATCCATGTAATCGCTTATATCTTTAACCCACGTGGCACTTTTATTTTTAGGATTTTTTAAGAAAGCATCTAAAATTTCTTTGATTTTCTTTTGCATTTCACCAGATTTCACTGTTCCTTTTCCGTAATCGTCAAGAGTATAAGCAGATTGTGGCATAGCCCCGTTTTTACGAATTATATTCATAACATCGTGTAATTCTGCACCGTCACCCAATCCCATGTTTCCTCCCATCAAAATATAATTTCTAGCTTTTCCTAAATAAACTTGTCTTGCAGTAAAAATTTCTGCAATATCAACGGGTGTTTTCTTCATTCGAATCATCTCAGACTCGATAAACGAATTACCAGAAAAACTCCAACAAGTTCCTGCAGATCCTTGATTTTTAACTGAAGTTCGATCTAAATCAATCACATCTTTAAATATAAATTTTGATTGGATTGAGGCATTTCCGATTACTTTTTTTATCAAATCGTCTTGTGCGAAAATACTTGTCGATACAAGTATACTAGCAATAATTAATTTTTTTCTCATTTTATGGGTTGATTAATATTACTGTAAATGTACTCTTTTTTTTAAAAGTTGCAAAGTTCAAGAAAAACAAAGTTTTAAAAAATGAAATGTTAGAATCTGGAAAACTTAAAAGTTATCTCGTAAAAACTAAATTATTTTCTTTAGATAAGTTGGCATCAAAACTATAGTTTTCATAGTTAAAACCTTTTAAATCGTCGATTGTTTCAGCATTAGTATCTAAAATATATCGAACCATTAGTCCTCTAGCTCGTTTGGCGAAAAAACTAATTATCTTGAGTTTTCCATCTTTATAATCTTTGAATTCTGGTGTGATTACTTTTACTTTTAATGCTTTAGTATCCACTGCCGAGAAATATTCATTGCTTGCCAAGTTAACAAAAAGTTCATTTTTCGTCAATTCTTTGTTTAGAGAATTTGTTATTTTAGTTTTCCAAAACTCGTATAGATTTTTGCTTTCACCAATTGCAATTTTTGTTCCCATTTCTAATCTATAGGCTTGCATCAAGTCCAAAGGTTTTATTAAACCATACAATCCAGATAGAATTCTGAGTTTATTTTGTAAAGTTTCTATTTTTTCTATTGGTAAACTATATACATCCAAACCACCATATACATCACCATCAAAAGTGTAAACCGCAGGTCTAGAGTTTTCTGGATTGAAAGGTAATTTCCAAGATTGGTTGCGTTGCCAGTTTAAATCGGCTAATTTGTCCGAGATATCCATCAAACTAGATAAATCTGTTGGTTTTACTTTTTTTAGAATCGATTGTACTTTTTTTGATTCTTTCAAGAAAATGCTTTCAGTGAAATCATTCGTTGGCAATTCCTTATCGAAATTTAGAGATTTTGCAGGCGATATAACGATTTTCATTTTTATGATAATATTGTATTTTAAATAAATACGTTAAAAATATAAATTAAGATTTAATGGCTAAAGTCAAAACTGCATACTTAAATTTAAATACATTGAATCATAGATTTATTGCATCAAATAAAAAATTTTAGAAATATTATTTTTCAAATAGTCTATAAAATCGATAATAAACAAAGCAACTGATTATTAATTTTTTCTATGTTTTGTGTGTTCAAATATATTAATTATACTAAAACCAATTCAATTAATTTTCCTCTTCAACCGAATGCGATGTTGAATAATTTCTCCATTTTTCGATGCAATCTTGCATGTCTTGAGGTAATTCAGTATCAAAACGCATCATTTCACCAGTTGTTGGATGCACAAATCCTAAGGTTTTAGCGTGTAATGCTTGTCTTGGCAAGGCTTTGAAACAATTATCAATAAATTGTTTGTATTTTGTGAATGTTGTACCTTTCAAAATCAAATCGCCACCATAACGAGCATCGTTGAACAAAGTATGACCAATATACTTTAGATGAACACGAATTTGATGCGTTCGACCCGTTTCTAATTTACAAGAAATCAACGTAACATATCCAAAACGTTCAAGAACTTTGTAATGAGTAACGGCTGGTTTGCCAATTTCTGGATCTTCAAAAACTTGCATCATCATTCGATCTTTCACGTGACGAGCAATGTTGCCTTCGATTCTACCAGAATCTTCTTTTACATTTCCCCAAACCAGTGCAATATACTCACGTTCAGAGGTCTTAAATTCAAATTGTTTTGCCAAATGAGTCATTGCAGCTTCGGTTTTGGCAATAACCAAAAGTCCTGTGGTATCTTTGTCAATACGATGAACCAAACCAGGTCTTTCCGAAGAGTTCATTGGTAAATCTTTGAAATGAAAAGCTAAAGCGTTTACTAAAGTTCCAGTATAATTGCCGTGTCCGGGATGAACAACCAATCCTGCTGGTTTGTTTATTAGTAAAAAAGCATCATCTTCATAAACAATGTCAAGCGGAATATCCTCTGGATCAATTCTGTTTTCAAATGGTGGATGCGATAGCATCACCTGAAGTAAATCAAGTGGTTTTACCTTATAATTTGATTTTACAGGTAAATTATTAACGAAAATATTTCCCGAAGTAGCAGCATTTTGAATTTTATTTCGAGTTGCATTGGGAATCATGTTCATTAAATATTTGTCGATTCTCAGGAATTCTTGCCCTTTTGGAACTTCAAATCTAAAATGTTCAAATAATTCGTCTTCGATTATCTCTTCTGAATGATTATTCATCTTCTGTTTTTTCTTGAATTTCAGGAACAATAGGAACGTTTAAACTATCCACAACTTCTTCAGTGAAACCAATTTTTCCATCGCCTAAAACCAAATCAATTTTTGATGATTTTAATATTTTATCACCTGCTTTAACTATTTTTCCGTTGCATTGCATTTCAAGCACCATATCTTTACCAATGTCTGGTCTGTATATTTTTTCACCTTCATTTAATCCAATAGACCTCAATGTTGGAACTGCTTGGCGATAGGTTTGTTGAATCAAATCAGGAATTCTAACCATTACATAGCCTTCAGCATTGATTTTGATATACACTTTTCGTCCTGATTTTACTCCAGTTCCAGCAATTGGATCTTGATCAATAACTGAAAGTTTTGGAAAATCTGGATTATAATCCATCGTATCTAGTAAAACATATTCTAAATTTAACTCATCTAGTTTATCTTCAACTCTTTGTGTGCTCATTTTTGATAAATTTGGAACTACAATAATTTCACCATGATTGGTTGCAAAAGTCATCCAATGCACAAATAAAAAACCGATTACTCCCAAAACAATTAGAGCGACAAGAATTTGCCCGAAAAAAACTTTACTCGTTAAATAGTTACGTAAACTCATATTTTTTTATTTAATGCAAATATATAATTTTTAGTTTCAACAATTGTGCTATTTTTGCATTGTAATTTAATTTTTTTATTGATGAATATAGGGGTTGTTATGGGCGGTTATTCTGACGAATCAGTCATTTCGCTGAGAAGTGGACAATTGATTTTGAATAATTTAGATAAAAATAAATACAACATATTCGAAGTTCATATTTTACCAGAAGAATGGTATTGTTTGATTAATGAGGTAAAATATCCACTTAATAAAGGTGATTTTTCATTCATGAAAGACAATCAAATCATTAAATTTGATGTTGTTTCAAATACAATTCATGGAACTCCAGGTGAAGATGGGCATATGCAATCCTATTGGGAGTTATTGAATATACCTTATACTGGTTGTGGTTATTATCAATCGGCATTAACATTCAATAAACGTGATACACTATCGGTTTTAACTAAATTTGATATTCCAAAAGCGAAATCAATCTACATTACTAAAGGTCAAAAAATCGATGAAAATGAGATCGTTGAAGAACTTGGATTACCTTTTTTTGTTAAACCAAATCAATCTGGTAGTTCTTTGGGAGTTTCAAGAGTGAATCATATTTCGGAATTACCAAAAGCATTGGATTTTGCTTTCGCAGAAGATAAAGATATTTTAATAGAATCCCTTTTAGTTGGAACAGAAATTTCTGTTGGTGTACTAAAATTTAATGGTGAAACTACTGTTCTTGGAATAACTGAAATTGTTTCTGGTAATGAATTTTTTGATTATGAAGCAAAATATTTAGGCAAATCAAATGAAATTACACCAGCACGAATTTCTAAAGAAGAAGAAATTTTAGTGATTGAAACGGCAAAAAAAGTATATGATGCCCTTGGAATGTCTGGTTTTTCTAGAACAGATTTTATTGTGATGAATGGTGTGCCGCATTTCATTGAAATCAATACCAATCCTGGATTATCACCACAAAGTATTTTTCCGCAACAAGCAAGTCACGCAAAAATGAATATGACAGAAATGTTAGACAACGAAATTGATTTGGCATTAAAAAGAAAACCAATTTGGAATAAATAATTTTAATAATAACCTAAAAAAATTAAAGCATGATAGTTTACGGAACAAAAGGAGTTAGTATTCAAACAGGAAAAGTAAGAAACATTACTTGTCCACATTGTTCAAATAATGTTGAAATGAATTATTCCGTTTTTGGAAGATATGCTCACGTATATTGGATTCCATTTTTTCCAATTGGAAGAGAAAAAATTCTAGAATGTAATTCTTGTAAATCAAGTTATCATTTAAAGGATTTGCCTGAACCAATAAAACAAAAGTTTCAACATGATCAAGACAGAAACCCAGCAAAAACTCCAGTTACACATTTTAGTTTCTTGTTTGTAATTGGAATTTTATTCGCAATAGGTGCTTTTTTTAGTTTTAAAGAAGATTCAGATACAATTGATTTCGGTAAAAATCCAAAAATTGGAGATGTCTTTTATGAAACTTTACCAAACGGGCATTATTCAACATCAAAAATATCAAAAATCACCAAAGATTCTATTTTTGTTTTGCAAAATAATAAAGAATCTTTTGAGAAAAAAGATGTAAGTTCACAATCTGCCGATGCTATTAATTTTGTAAATCCGTGGCAATTTTCTAAAAAGAAATATGCTGAAATGGTTAAAAATGGAGATTCTATTTATAAGATTATTAGAGACTAATGAAAAAAGCAATTTTTCCTGGTTCATTTGATCCAATCACTTTAGGACACTATGATATCATCAAAAGGAGTATTCCTCTTTTTGATGAAATTATTGTGGCAATTGGAATCAATGCTGAAAAGAAATATATGTTTTCACTTGAAGACAGAAAACGATTTATCGAAGAAGCATTTGCGGATGAACCATCTGTTTCTGTCATTACCTATGAAGGTTTGACGATTGATTTATGCAAAAAATTGGGTGCGGAATTCATTTTACGTGGTTTGCGAAATCCTGCAGATTTCGAATTTGAGAAAGCCATTGCACACACTAACAGAAGACTTTCGAAAATAGAGACTGTTTTTCTTCTAACTGCTGCTAAAACATCATTTATTAGTTCGAGTATTGTTCGAGATGTAATCAGAAACGGTGGCGATTATAAAGTTTTAGTTCCAGATTCTGTAAGGATTTAATTTAAAGAATATCCAAAGTTCCTTTTCCTTCTCGGACAACTATGGGCTCAAAACCTGAAACATCAATTATTGTGGAACCAATATTGTCGCCATAACCACCATCAATTACCAAATCGACAATATTTTGCCATTTTTCAAAAATAAGTTCAGGATCTGTGGAATATTCTAAAACTTCATCTTCATCGTGAATAGAGGTGGAGACAATAGGATTTCCCAGCATTTTTACAATTTCAAGAACAATGTTATTTTGGGGAATCCGAATTCCAACCGTAGTTTTTTTCTTGAATTCTTTTGGGAGATTATTATTTCCTGGTAAAATAAAAGTATAAGGTCCTGGCAAGGCTCGTTTTAGTAACTTGAATGTTGATGTATCGATTTGTTTTACATAATCCGAAATATGACTTAAATCATGACAAATAAATGAAAAATTGGCTTTTTCTAGTTTTATTCCTTTAATTTTTGCAACTCGCTCGAGTGCTTTTGTGTTCGTAATATCACAACCCAAACCGTAAACTGTATCAGTAGGATAAATAACTAATCCACCGTTTTTCAACACTTCAACCACTTTTTTGATGGCTGATTCGTTCGGTTTATCTTCGTATATTTTAATAAATTGAGACATAAATTGTTAAAAATTGTATTTGAATAATTATTTATTATAAATTTACATATCTACAAATATACTAAAGCAATGAAAACTAAATCAATATTTTATATTTTACTTTTACTATTTGTTGCTTCATGTAGCAAAAATGAAGATGCAATTGTTCAAAATCCAATTGCTATTTCAACTGCACCTTTATTAGAATCTACACTTCTCAATGTGAGTTATGGTTCTAATCCACAACAAGTTTTTGATTTATATTTGCCAGCAAATAGGTCCGAATCAAGTACCAAAACCCTAATTTTAGTTCATGGTGGATCTTGGACTGCTGGCGACAAAGCGGATATGGCTTATTTAATTCCTTTTCTTAAACAAAATTTGCCTGGATATGCTATAGCAAATATCAATTACAGATTAGCATCAACGGGCGTTTATGCTTTTCCGATGCAAATTGATGATTTGAATGCAGTATTTAATAAATTAAAAAACGATAATAATGGTATTTCCGATAATTTTGGGTTCGTTGGTACAAGCGCTGGGGCTCAATTATCGATGCTTTACAGTTACACAAATAATCCGAATAATAATATCAAAATGGTAGCCAGTATTGTTGGACCAGCCAATTTTACAGATCCAAATTATGCAAATAATCCGGCTTGGACAAGTTTGTATTTATCTTTGACAGGAGTCGATTATGCTACAAATATTCCTTATTATCAAAATTTAAGTCCCTTTCATAAAGCGACTACAAGTTCACCACCAACACTTTTATTATATGGAAATGCCGACCCTTTGATTCCTACTTCTCAAGGGGTTGATCTTCATGCAAAGTTAAATCAGTTAGGTGTTTACAATGAGTTTACGTTATACAATGGTGGTCATGGAAATTGGTCACAACCCGATTTGTTGAATGCTTCAATAAGAATTATTAATTTTGTGACCTTGAAGTTTTAATCAATAATATCCAACTTGGCAAAACGAAGCAATAATTTTTTATAAATAATTCATTTTGATTTACTTAATATATTTTCAAGAATTAAAACACTATTATTAATTCAAGGATTCACATCCCAACTTTCAAGTATATAATAATTCCAAATACCTCTTTTAACCTTTAATTCTAACTGATATGGATTTGGATTTTTATCTAAATATGGTTTAATGTCATCATAACTAATTTTAATTGATTCAATATCATTTTTGAACTGAAAAATTATTTGGTTAGAACCGCCTTTACCAGTGGATCTAGAAAATTTTTGAATAGGTAAAGAATAAATTTCTACAGGATTACTATCTGCAACAAATTTATTTACGCAATTCCAAGTAATATTCGCTAAAAATCCAAATGTTAAATACGACAAGATAAACCAAGACAATAACAAAAATAAAGAAGCGAATATTTTTTTGTAAATTTTATCAGTTGTTTCAAAAAATAAATCATCCCTCAATTCCCTAATAAATGAAAACTTATAATAGGATATAACCATTCCCAAAATAGTTGGAATCCAAAATACAAAAATATTGTATCTTATATCATTTCCAACAGTTTTGGGTTCAAAAAAAATAGTGAAAACTAAATAAGAAATTATAATTACATAAAAAATCCGTAAAACTAATTTACTTTGCTTTTCTGATTTGTTTTGTTCCAGTTTCTTTTTATTGCGAATCTTTTTGTTTGTCATAATGATTCTAACCAATAATATCCAACTTGGCAAAACGAAGCAATAATTTTTTAATGCCGCCAACTTCAAATTGAATCTCTGCTTTTTTGTCAGCACCAGCACCTTCAAGATTCAAGACATTTCCTTTGCCAAAACGTTCATGCATGACAATGTTTCCTGCGGTTAATTTATTGTCAAACAAATTCGAAGTTCCAGCGTTGCTTGAAACAGGTTTTAGTTTCCTGATATTGATTTCGGATTTAGGCTCGTTATCGGTGATGTATTTTGGTGGAGTTCCCATTATTGGTTTTGCCAAGCGTAATTTCGATTTGTCGATATCTCCAAAAATATCATTATCAATCATGGGTTTATAGCGATAATTAGTTTCTTCGGGCGTTTGATATTCAAGATATTGTGCATCTATTTCTTCAATGAATCGAGATGGTTCGCTGTCAGTTAATTTTCCCCAACGGTAACGTGATTGGGCATAAGTCAGATATGCTTGGTGTTCAGCACGAGTTATGGCTACATAAAACAAACGACGTTCTTCTTCTAGTTCGCTTCGGGTGCTCATGGACATGGCACTCGGAAACAAATCTTCTTCCATTCCTACCACAAAAACGGTCGGAAATTCCAAACCTTTTGCCAAGTGAATGGTCATTAAAGCCACACGATCGTCATCGCCTGTATCTTTATCTAAATCGGTTGCCAAAGCAACATCTTCCATAAATTCTGACAAAGCACCACGTGCGCCATCGACCTCAATTTGCCCTTCGGTAAAATCTTTTATTCCGTTTAGTAGTTCCTCAATATTTTCAATTCTAGCAATGCCTTCGGGCGTTCCATCTTTTTTGAGTTCTTGAACCAATCCTGTTTTTTTGGCAACATAGTCAGCCAAAACAAAAGCATCTTGATTTTCGTTAATTACCTGAAAACTCTGAATCATGGTCACAAAATCTAATAGTTTTTGTTTGGTTCCAGTATTTAATTTCAAATCGATTTTGTCGATATTTTGCATGACTTCAAATATCGAACGCTTGTAATGATTGGCTGCAATGGTCAATTTTTCGACTGTTGTATCACCAATTCCTCGGGCTGGATAATTGATTACACGAACCAATGCTTCTTCGTCTTTTGGATTGATAACCAATCGTAAATAACACAATACATCTTTGATTTCCTTGCGTTGATAGAAGGACAATCCACCATAAATTCTATATGGAATATCCCGTTTTCGCAAAGCATCTTCCATAGATCGAGATTGTGCATTGGTTCTATAAAGTATGGCAAAAGAACCATTCATTTGTTGGTTGGTCATTTTTTGTTCCCAAATGGTGCTTGCTACAAATCGACCTTCTTCGCTATCAGTGACACTGCGGTTTACTTTTATTTTTTGACCATAATCATTGGCCGTCCAAACGATTTTGTCGAGTTTGGTTTTGTTTTTATCAATGATGGAGTTGGCGGCTTCGACAATATTTTTCGTAGAACGATAATTTTGTTCTAAACGATAGGTTTTTACGCCTTCGTAATCTTTTTGAAAATTCAAAATATTATTGATATTCGCGCCACGAAAGGCATAAATACTTTGGGCATCATCGCCAACAACACAAATATTCTGAAAACGGTCTGACAACGCCCGAACAATTAAATATTGCGAATGGTTTGTGTCTTGGTACTCATCGACTAAAATGTATCGGAAACGATTTTGATATTTGGCTAAAACTTCGGGAAATCTTGATAGTAATTCGTTGGTTTTCAGTAATAAATCATCAAAATCCATGGCGCCAGATTTGAAACAACGTTCTACATATGCCTGATATATTTCTCCAATTCTGGGTTTTTTGGACATTGCATCGGCTTCTTGCAATTCTGGATTGTTGAAATAGGCTTTAACTGTGATTAAGGAGTTTTTATAAGATGAAATTCGACCCAAAATTTGCTTTGGTTTGTAAATGTCTTTATCTAATTGCATTTCTTTGATGATTCCTGATATGCAACGCAGCGAATCTTGTGAATCATAAATAGTGAAATTGCTCGGATAACCCAATTTATCTGCTTCAGAACGCAAAATTCTTGCAAAAACCGAATGAAATGTTCCCATCCAAAGATTTTTTGCTTCGGATGCGCCCACAATATCCGAAATTCTTTTTTTCATTTCTCGGGCTGCTTTGTTGGTAAAAGTGAGTGCCAAAATCGAAAAAGAATCTATTCCTAAACTCATTAAATAGGCAATTCGAATGGTTAAAACCCTTGTTTTTCCTGATCCAGCACCAGCAATTATAATCATGGGTCCGTCTTTTTGCAAAACGGGTTCTTGTTGGGCTTCATTGAGTTGAGAAATGTATTTTTGCATTTGAATTATAAAAATTTCATTGAATGATATCGGATTTACAAAAGTACGTTTACAAAAATTGAATTGCAATTTTATTCATTTTAATTTGTATTTTTGAGCAAATTTTTCTTTAATATGAATTCAGTTGAACTTATAAAATCCCTGCGAGAAGAACTCAATCTTCATAATCACAATTATTATGTTTTGGATACTCCAACAATTTCGGATTATGATTTTGATCTAAAATTGAAACAACTTTTAGATTTAGAAAATCAACATCCAGATTTGTTCGATGAAAACTCGCCCACGCAACGAGTTGGTGGTTCGGTTACCAAAAATTTTGATACTATTGCTCATGATTTTCGAATGTATTCATTAGAAAATTCGTATTCTAAAGAAGATTTACTAGATTGGGAAAACCGAATTCAAAAGGTTTTAGGAAATGTCCCACTAGAATATACTTGTGAACTCAAATACGATGGTGCATCGATTTCTATTACTTATGAAAATGGAAAATTAAAACGTGCTTTGACCCGAGGAGATGGTTTTCAAGGCGATGATGTGACGAATAACGTAAAAACAATAAAGTCAATTCCTTTGCAATTGAAAGGAAATTTTCCCGAAAGATTTGATATTCGAGGTGAAATAATTTTGCCTTTTGCGGGTTTTGAGAAAATGAATCAAGATTTGATAGAAATTGGTGAAACTCCTTATTCTAACCCCAGAAATACGGCTTCTGGAAGTTTAAAATTACAAGATAGTGCTGAAGTTGCAAAACGTCCTTTGGATTGTTTGTTGTATTTTGTGATTGGAAATAATTTGCCATTTGATTCGCAATTCAATGGATTGGAATCGGCAAGGAGTTGGGGTTTCAAAGCACCAGTAGAATCAAAGTTAGCCAAAAATCTGGATGAAGTTTTTGATTTCATTAATTTTTGGGATACTAACAGACATCAATTAGCCTATGAAACTGATGGAGTAGTTGTAAAGGTAAATTCATTGCAATATCAAGAAGAATTGGGATATACCTCCAAATGTCCGCGCTGGGCAATGGCATATAAATTCAAATCTGAACAGGTTTCTACTCAACTAAAATCGATTTCATACCAAGTGGGTCGAACAGGTTCTATAACTCCAGTTGCGAATTTAGAACCAGTTCAATTGGCGGGAACCATTGTAAAACGTGCTTCTTTACACAACGCAGATCAAATCGAAAAGTTAGATATTAGAATCAACGATACCGTTTTTGTTGAAAAAGGTGGAGAAATTATTCCGAAAATTATTGCTGTTGATTTGTCTCAACGTCCAAAAGATTCTCAACAAACAATGTATATAACTCATTGTCCTGAGTGCAATACTCAACTCGTTAGAAGTGAAGGCGAAGCCAATCATTATTGTCCAAATTTCTATGGTTGTCCGCCACAAATAATTGGCCGAATTCAGCATTATATTTCTCGCAAAGCCATGGATATTGAAGGTTTGGGTGGCGAAACAGTTGCCTTACTTTTTAATAATGGTTTGGTTAAAAATTATGCTGATTTATATGATTTGAAAGTAGAACAAATTCTGCCTTTAGAGCGTATGGCACAAAAATCAGCAGAAAATTTAGTAAAAGGAGTTTCAGATTCTATCAAAATTCCTTTCGAAAGTGTTTTGTATGCACTTGGAATTCGATTTGTTGGAGAAACGGTTGCTAAAAAATTAGCAAAACATTTCAAGAACATTCATGCTTTGGCATTAGCCAAATTCGAAGAGTTGATTTTGGTAGATGAAATAGGGGATCGAATAGCCAAAAGTGTTTTGGAGTTTTTCGAGAATCAAGAAAATCAAATCATAATTGAGCGGTTAAAGATTGTAGGTGTTCAATTTGAAATTATTGAAAAAATTAATCTCAACGCTACTGAAAAATTAGCAGGAAAAACCTTTGTTGTCTCAGGTGTTTTCTCAGTTTTTTCGCGAGAGGAACTTAAACAAACGATTGAAGATAATGGAGGAAAAGTGGGAAGTTCTATTTCTTCAAAAACAGATTTTGTTGTTGCTGGCGAAAATATGGGACCAGCAAAACTCGAAAAAGCAAATCAATTGAAAATTAAAATTTTAACCGAAAATGAATTTGTAGATTTGTTGAGTATATCTTAAAAAAATGCAACTTAAGAAAATTATATTAGGACTTTTAATTAGTTTAATCACAGTTTATTTTTGTGCTGATTTTTTATACGATCCAAAATATGTTGTTTTTTTAAAACCTTTATTTATTCCTTTATTTTTAGTCTATGCAGTTTTACAGAACGAAAAAAGATTACCAATAAAGTTTTATTTATTTGCCATGTTTTTCTATCTGGGTGAAATGACGCTTTTGATTTCTGATGTTATAAATTTCTATTTAATATCGGGTTTAATTTTTTATTTATTAGAGTACTTTTCATTAATAAATTTAGTGGCACCTTTGTCAAGAAAATACGATTTCAAAAATGCATTTAAAGGTTATTCTTTGTTTGTGATTTTGTTGAATTGTTTGTTTTTAGGTATGATTTTGTATTTAATTCTTGAGCCAGTTAAAAATAACTTTATACAATTTATTATAGTCTTAAATGCAATTTCTGCTATATTACTAACAATTTCTGCTGTTTTTTATTTAGGTAAAAAATATTCTAAAAAAGCACTTTATTATTTTTCAGGTTGTTTTGCAATAATTATTTCTGATGTTTTTGCTGCTTTGGTAAAATATTATATTCAAGATTTTTCTTTGAATTTTTTAGATAGGGTTTTACATTTAACTGGCTTTTTGCTTATTTACCTGTTTGTAATTCAAAATGATAACTCTGAAGCAAATGGTTTTAAATCTAAAATCACATGAAACTAGGAAAAATGTTACTTTACATATACTTTTCTTTTTGTGTAATTACGCTTTTTGCCAACTTTACTTCAAATGAGTATTTATTTATGATATGTAAAACAGCAATTTTTCCTGTAATATTGTTTTATTATTTTGATCAAACGGAATCAATAAATTATAAATTTTTAGTTTCAATCTTGTTTTTTTATTTTGTAGATTTAATTACAATTCTAAAAGTTAACAATGAAATTGCCTATTTGATTTTTTCATCACTTGTAAGTTATTCAATATTGCTAGGGTTTGCGATTTCTGACAACCATAAAATAGAGTTTAAACCAAAAATCGTTGGGAGTTCTATTTTTGTTTTTATTTGCTTAGTTACAACACTTAGTTTAGTATTGAGTGGTGTGAATGAAAACAGAATTAGTTTACTTTTTTTGATGTTTTTTTTAGGGTTATTGATTTCAATTTTAACTGCATTTGTAATTTATAATTATTTGAATAGCATTTCAAAATCTAATTTCTTTTTCTTAGTTTGTTGTATATGTTTTATTTTTGGAAGTGGGTTTTATGTGATTCATAAAATGATTTATTATAATTTGTTAATTGATTGTTTTACAACAATCATGAAGTTGATATCTTATTTTTTTCTGGTCAAATACATAATTTTTAGGGAAATTGAAAATAAAGCAACTAAGTATTAAAAGACATGAAATTAAATGTAATTTTTTTATTATTATTCTTGATTTGTTCTACTTTTTGTGTGGTTGGGTCAGTATCAGATAATGAAACTGTTTTTTTAGTGGCAAAAACAATGGTTTTCCCAACCATAATTTTTTATTATTTTGATTTAACAAAAAAAGTGAATTATCTTTTTGTTTTTTCGTTATTCCTTTTCTATTTAGCAGATGTTTTTATAATCTTAGATTTAATGTACTTGAAAATAATACTAGGTATAATACTTAATATAAGTCATTTGATTTTTCTGAAATTGAGTATTCAAGATTATCATAAAACAAAAAAAAACGGAAAAACACTATTGTTATCGATACTTGTTTTTTTGATAGTGCAAGTGATACATCTTCCAATTTTTGTTATGATATATGATTTCAATTTTAATTTAGCAATAACTATTGTTATTTCTGCAATGATAGTATCATCTTTGTGTGCACTTGGATTTTATAATTATTCCACTACAAAATCAAAATCGAGTTTATACTTTCTTTGGAACTGTGTTTTCATGGTTTTAATGTATTTATCATATGAGGTTTACAAATACATTTATTTTATTGCGATGTTAAAATATTTGAGTCTTGTTTGCAAATTAGCAACGTACTTTTTTGTCGTTAAATACATGATTTTTAGGGATGAAAATAAGAATTTAGAAACAGACAAAATCAAAGTTTAAACAACAATTGCTCTTCCTTTTGTTGCGTAGTCTTTTCCTTTTTCAATGTAAAAATCAATACGTCCAACATTGATTCCATAACAACCCACTTGATTGACTAAAACATCTTTATTATCAAGGTTTTTCAAAACCGTTGGTTTGTCCAAAAAAGTATGCGTGTGTCCACCAATAATCAAATCAATATCCTTAGTCAGTGCGGCTAATTTGATATCAGAGATTCGATTTGGTTCTCCTTTGTAGTCATAGCCAATATGTGAAAGGCAAATTACTAAATCGCATTTTTGTTCCGTTTTTAAAATTCGAACCATATCTTGCGAAACCGAAAGAGGATCATTGTAAACGGTTTCTTTGTAGTTTTTTTTATCAACTAAACCAGACAATTCTACACCAAGACCAAAGACTCCAATTTTGATTCCATCGACAGTGAAAATTTTATAAGGTTTCACAAAACCATCCATTGCAGTATTTTTAAAATCATAATTTGCAGATAAAAAATCAAATTTAGCATGAGGCAATTGTTTGTACAAACCCTCTAGACCATTATCAAAATCGTGATTTCCAATTGCTGATGCGTCGTATTTCATCATTGACATGAGTTTAAACTCTAACTCACCACCATAATAATTAAAGTAAGGCGTTCC
>JANPDC010000192.1:0-6035 GCA_031431275.1 Bacteroidota bacterium | reverse complement strand
GAATAATGAACTAGTGATTAATAAATCCATTTCTAATAAAAAAATTGTAACAGAATATCTCGAAATACAAAAAAAATTAAATCAAATTCAACCTTATGGTGTAAATATTATAAGCAATGTTAATTCGATTATTATTGATGATAAACGGAGTTTATTTATTAATAAATACGAATTAGTTTTAAATGATTCACACAATTCATTCTATTCAAATCGAAAATTTACAGTTTTAAGTAAATCAAAATCGGAAAAAAATAAATTTATTTTTGCAGACAATAGTGAAATCATCGTTGACAAAAGAGGAATGTTAAAATTGGTTAGTAGCAATGATTCAATTCCTGGTATTTATATTCCATTAAGCAAACAATTTCACATAGGTATGGCTGCTGGTAATGATTTCACAGGCAATAAATATTTTTTCAATGATGAAGTTTTAGAGCCATTGAACAAAATTCCGAGCAAAATTTTCATAGAAAAATACATAGTTCCGTTTATAAATAATATAGTAAATTATGGAAATTAAATTAAAACCAAACAATAAAAATAAATATCCAAAAGCAGGAATTTTAATAAAAAATAAATCTCCGAAATTTTGGCTTCAAGAAATCGAAAAATTAGGTTTAAACTTAACTAATACTCAAGTTTATGCTATTCCGAGTGTTATTGCTAATGAACTTTATGGTTGTTATTTAATTTTTGATGAATCGATAAGAATAAAAGAAATAGGAAAAAATAATTTTTGTCAAATAGTTGAAAATAAATTAATTATTCCAGAATATTCAGATTTTTCACCAACAATTACAAGTGCTGAATTGCAAACTTTGTTTCCTAATAATTTATTCTTACTACATCCAGATTTTGGTTTATATGAATTAAATGAAAAAGTGAATTTTAATGAAATAATTTCTATTCCAAATCCAGAAAAAGCAAATATACAATCACCATTAAAAAGTGTTTTTATTCCAAATCAATTATATTCTTTAAAGGTAGAGTCAAGTATTGATGAAGCATTAAAATCACTTGAAAACCCATTTGATGAATCGGAATTCATAGAGAAATTACCTTTTGATATGAAGAAAATTTTAAAAGGGAATCAAAAAGAAATAGATAAATATTTAGCCTTTTTAGAGAAAAATCCAGAACAGGCATTAAAATTTGCAATACCATTAGATGTAACTGGAAGTTCACGAGGCGGATTTGGAGGCAATTTTTTACCAAATGAAAATAATCAAAAAGCAATAAAAATTTTTCTAGTAATTGTAGCCTTAGTTGTTTTGGGATTTTTTGTGATTAATGTGATGGAATCATCGAATTCATTTGTACCAATACTAATATTTTTTTTATTGATCAGATTAATAATTTATGCTATTAACAATAACGAAGTTAAAACTTCGGGAGGTTTTTCTAGTGGTTTTTCTGGCAAGTCGGCACTCGTAGATAATGATAGATTCAATAAATTAAAAGACAAGTATAATAATTTAGCAGAATTTTATATTTCTGAAAATCAACATCATAAAGCCGCAAATATCTATTTAAACCTTTTAAAAGATAAATTTAAGGCAGCCCAAGTACTTGAAAAAGGAAAATATTTTGGAGAAGCAGCGGCAATTTATCTCAAACATTGTAACGATAAACCAAAAGCAGCCAATTGTTATGAAAATGGAAAAATGTACAGCCAATCTATTGAAATCTATAAAGAATTAGATCAAAAAGAAAAAGTTGGTGATTTGTATTTGTTGGATAATAATAAACCCGAAGCAGACAAATTTTTTAAAATTGTTGCCGACGATTATATTGAAAACTCTCAATATGTAAAGGCCTCATTAATCTATAAAAAGAAAATAAAAGACAGTCAAAAAACGCAAGATTTGTTAATAAAAGGTTGGAGGAATAATAATGATGCCTACAATTGTTTGAATAATTATTTTGCCAATATCAATCAAACAAGCAATATTAAAAAAGCGATTTCAGGAATTTACAAGCACGAAGTTTTTCCAGAAAATAAAGAAATATTTCTTCAAGTTATGAAGCAAGAATTTACAAAAAATGATGATTTAAAAGAATTTACAAAAAATATCGCCTATGAAATTATTGCTGAAAGAATTACATCAAATCCACAAATCGTTTCAGAATTGATGTTTTTTAACAAAGAAGACAAACGGATTTCAAAAGACGTTTTGAAGTATAAATTGTATTCGAAATAAGTTGTTGTTTTTTATTAACCTAAAAAATCAAACAATCTTCTCGATCTTCAAATACCCAATATGCAATTCATCTTCAGCGAGTTCAACAACAGATTTCGTGATTTTTAATTCGAATTTTTCTTTTAGGTCAAGTTCCAAAATTTCTCGAACGTTATAAATATCATCAACATCGACACCAAATTTATCATCAATGTGAGAAGTCGCACCTTTGAAACCGCAATGTTTGTAAAAACTGGTTTCTTTAGATTTTTTTGTTGCTTCGCCAATTGTGTTGGCAACTGAAAGTATCTTGTAATGAAATTCTTCAAATTCATTTTCTTTGTATCCACCAAGATTAATGAAGAAAAGTTGGTTTTCAGCAACCAAATTATCAGTTTTTGGAACCACTTCAATCGTGTAATTATCAACCGAAGTCACTTCTCGCCACACATCAATATGAATTTTCCCTTTTGCTTCGGTCCAAAAGGCTTTCATTTCTGGAATTAAATCTTTTAGAGAATTTGCAATCCCGAAAAAAATATCGTGTTGTTCTGTAAATCTGCCCTTTGGTCGGCAGCCAAGCATAATCATGTATAACTTCATTTCTTTGCGATAAAAACGTTTTATAAATTTACGATTTCTGAATTTTGAATTATTGTTTCCTTTTCAATCTTATTAGAGTCCAGTTCAAAAAAATTCATTCCACCATCTTGATTTGTATTTCTCTTTTTCTCGAAATCAGTACAAATAGTTTTAATTTTTGAAATAAATTTTAAACGTTGGGATTTGGTGAGTTCTTTCAAAGTGAACAAATATTTATGTTCCCCTTCTTTTCCTAATCCAGAAATTAAAGTGGCTTGTATCACTTTGATTTTATTTGCTTTTTTGAACGTTTTGATGTAATCAAAAATGGGTTTTCCGTCTGGAGTTCCACAACAAATACTGTAAAACCCAATACCAATTTGATGTTTTTCTTGTGAAAATCCATGATTATTTCCAAGGAGTAGAAATGCGAAAACTAAAAGTATATTTTTCATAAAATTAAATTTGAGTAAAAATAGAAATAATTTTTAGATCAACTATTTTTAATTTTATTACTTTTCTATTTTTTCGTATTTGTTATGAATATAAAGTATAATCACACCAAAAAGTACGGCAATTAAAATTAAAATAGTATTGAGAATTCCTTCGGTTCCAAAAGATATTTTTATTAAAATAGTAGAAATAATAAATCCCGAATTCCTAATTACTTTGTTGAATTTATCTGATAAAAAGAATGAAAACAATAGTAATAAAACATCTGTGAGAATCAAAAAAGTAAAGAAATCATCAAAAAAAATCTTGTTTACATCTTTTATAGTTTTTACTAATTCTGATATCGAAAAGAAACTTTCATAAATCCAATGACCAAGGCTGTAGAAGGATAGAATAAGGAAAATTGGAATCAAACACATGGCAAGCGCATTTTTTAGTTTAATGAATTTGTAAACAGCCTCAGTTGTTTCCGTTTTTGGCTGACTTAGTTCATTAGTCTTGTTGAGTTTATAAAATAAATAAATGAGATAAAATAGAATCACAGTTGCTAATAAATCAATTGTGAAGTTTTGATTTATTTTTGAGTTAAACCAATCCTCTTTAAACTCCAGTATCGATAAATCTTTGAAAATTCTACGAATGATTATGAGCGTTATAATTTCATATTGTTTTCCGATGTAAATAGTTGTTGATTTTGGTAAATAATAAACTAAAAGATACACTTCATAAATCAAAATAAACGAAAATGGAGTGTAAATTGCCGCAATAGGATTGCTCAATAAACTAGATTTATTATTAAGATTTATAAAATTAAAATCAACTAGCCCAATGATGAATAAATGCAATAAAAAGCTAACAATTGCTATTGAAACAATTACTTTCTCGCTTTTATGCTTGGTATTCTCAGAAAGAAGTAGTCTGTAAAAAAAGGCGAATGGTTTGCTGTTCTCTATCATGTTGATATAAAAGTACAAAAAAAAGCCTGAAATAGTATCTATTTCAGGCTTTTAACTTTCGTTTATCTGATTTTTTATTGAGTCAAGTCAAGAAACTAAATATCATCAAACTCAATGTCAGTAAAATTCTTTTCTGTAGTTGAATTTCCGGATACATTTTCAGAAGGATATTCTTTTTTGTAATCTCGTTGATGGCGTTCAGATATTACTTCTTCGCCTTTGTGATTTAAAACATAATCGGTCATTTCACCTAAAATTTCAGCAAATTCTTTGAAATCTTCTTTATAAAGATAGATTTTATGTTTCTTAAAATGAAAAGAGCCATCTTCTTCTGTGAATTTTTTACTTTCTGTAATAGTAATGTAATAATCATCGGCTTTTGTGGCTCGAACATCAAAAAAATAGGTTCTTCGTCCTGCGCGTAATACTTTTGAAAAAATTTCTTCTTTCTCTAATAAATCATTTTCTCTCATGGTCTTTTTCGTGTTGTAAATTGTGAACCAAAAATGAGTATTTTTTGTTTACAAAACAAGACTTATGCAATTTCTTTTTCAGAAAGTTGTTTCAAGTACAATTCTTTGTAGTAACCTTCTTGGTTTAGTAATTGAGAATGAGAGCCTTCCTGAATAATTCTTCCGTCTTCGAGAATAATTATTTTATCAGCATTTTTAGCCGATGAAACTCTGTGAGAAACAATTATCGTAGTTTTGTTCGCACATATTTTTAATAAATTATTCAAAATAATCTCTTCGGTTTCAGTGTCAACCGCAGAAAGACAATCGTCCAATAATAAAATTTCGGGATCTTTTATGATGGCTCGAGCTATAGAAACACGTTGCTTCTGACCGCCAGAAAGTGTAATACCTCGTTCGCCTAAAACTGTTTCGTATTGGTTTTTGAATCCAATGATATTATCGTGAACTACGGCTTTCATTGAAGCCTCAAAAACCTCGTCATCAGTTGCATTTTCTTTACCAAATTTTATGTTGTTTTTTATTGAATCACTAAACAAAAAGGCATCTTGCGGAACAATCCCAATAGAATCTCGCAAATCATAAAGGTTTTGCTTTTCAATTGGTTTTTCATCAATTAGAATTGTTCCATCACTAACTTCATACATTCGACTAATCAGTGACAAAACACTTGATTTTCCTGATCCAGTTTTTCCTAAAATTGCTAAAGTTTGGCCTTTTTTGATCGAAAAAGACACATTTTGCAACGCTTTTATGTTCGTATCTTCATAAACAAAACTCACGTTTTTAAATTCAATTTCACCTTTTATTGTAGATTTTTCAAAATTTGTATTTTGAATATCGGGTATGATTTTGAGAAACTCATTGATTCGTTTTTGAGAAGCCTCTGCTTCTTGAATCATTGATGAAACCCAACCTAAAGAAGCAACGGGCCAGGTTAATTTATTGATATACAATATAAAAAGTACAACGGTTCCAATTTCTACAATAATTCCTTTCATGAACATCATTCCTCCAAAATAAATCACAACCAGATTGCTAACTCCAATTAGAGCGAGCATCAAAGGTCCAAAAAGAGAATTTATTCGGGCTAAATCCAAACTTTTTGTTTTACTTTCATTGGATAAATCCATCATTTCGGCTTGGTATTTTTCTTCTAAAGAATAGGCTTTTATAACCCGAATACCCGAAAAAATTTCTTGAGTAAAACTCGATATTTTTGATAAGTAACGCTGAAAAATCGTACTTCGTTTATTGATTTCTTGGCTGATTTTAAATATGAAGAAAGATAAAATAGGCAAGGGCAACAACGAATATAGAGTCAAAATTTTCGATGCTCCATACATGTTATAAATAACTAAGGTAAAAGTAATGAAGGTATTGATGGTATA
>JANPDC010000191.1:0-25731 GCA_031431275.1 Bacteroidota bacterium | reverse complement strand
TTCATAAAATGATTGAAAGTAATTCGATACAACCAAGTTCTAAAATTACTTTCGCCTTTAAAATTTGCAAGATTTGTAATCATTTTTATGAGCACTTCTTGCGTAATATCTTCTGCATCAAATGGGCTCAAGACAAATTTTAATGCTACATTGTAAATATAATGTTGGTGTTTTTTGACCAAATTTTCCAAAGCCAATTTAGAACCTTCTTTTGCTAATAAAATAAGTTCTGAATCTTCAATATCGTTATATTTTTCTTGAAACGGATTGTTCATTTTTCTTTCAAATTTGGCATTATACTTACAATGTAACAGTTCTAATAAAATTTATTCATTAGTAAACATTGGTTTAGAAAGATTCATTTTTACCGAATTAAAATCAATTTTAGTCATAAATGGCATTACTTTTTCTGATTTTTCAGCAATTTTCATGGCTTTTTCATGACTTTCTTGATTTTCCCAATATACAATGTCAGTCCACAAAGTATCTCCAGAAACGGTTAGTGTTCTTTTGATAAAACCTTTTTGATGTTGTAAAAAATCGGTTTGCATTTGCGAAGCCGATTTTACAAAATCGTCGCTTGTTACTTCTTTGTTTAATTTGAAAGTAGTCAATTCTACTAAATTTGCTGTTTGTTTTTCCATTTGTTTTTGAGTTTCGTTTTTAGATTGATTGCAAGAAGTTAACGTTGCAACTGCTAAAACTGTTAAAATTACTTTTTTCATATTATAAATATTTAATTAAAGTAATTAGATTCTCAAATTAGAAATGTGTGACAGTTGCTAGTTTTAGTTTTTATCCTTTTCCAAAACCAACCGTATCACGATACATTTGTGGCGAAATATCAGCATTGTTTTTAAAAAACCGACTGAAATAATGTTCGTCGTTATAACCTAATTCAAATGCAATTTCTTTTACGGTTTTATGAGTCAAATATAACTCTCTTTTGGCTTCAATTATGATTCGTTCCGAAATTAAATCGGTTAATGTTTTATTAAAATACGATTTTGTGATTTTGGCTAATGCTTTTACAGAAATATTTAAACTATCGGCATAATCACTGGCCGAATGCTTGATTTTAAAATCTTTTTCAATAGCATCTTTCAAATTTTGAAGTACAAATGGTTCTCGCAAACCATCTATTTTATTTAATAATTCGGGTTGTTGCTGGGTTTTTAATCTTGAGGCGTTTATCAAGAAAATTTTTAAAAACGAAACCAATAATTCATATTGCGCCAAGGCTTGGTTTTGCATTTCGGTTTTCATCTGATCAAGAATTACTTTAAAGTTTTGTTCAGATGGTGTATCGATAGTTGTAAATGGTGGTTCATAAATATTATTGAACAAAACGCCATTGCAGGCTACTTCTTTTTGATGCATGTGAACGCAATAAAAATCAGAATGAAATTGAATCACTGTTCCTTCCAATTTATCATCTGACGAAAACATGAAAGGTTGATAAGGTGAAAAAGCAAAAAGTGTATTTTCTTCAAATTCATATTCTGAGAAATCGGCTTTTACTTTTCCAGTGCCTTTAGTTATCCAAATAATCGAATAATAATTGAGTCGTTGAATGTGATCAAAAATGACATTATTTTCGAAAGAAAAAATTTTGAAAGCCAAGTTTCCGTTTTGCGGATTGATTAATGTTAATGCGTTTGTGGTCATAATTTATTTTAATTTTCGGTCTTTTTCATCAATTGGCAAATCGTTAATACTGGCAAATCGTTTTCGCATGAGTCCATTTTCGTCAAACTCCCAATTCTCGTTTCCATAAGCACGAAACCATTGTCCATCAGCATTTTTGTATTCATATTCAAAACGAACAGCCATTCTGTTTTCACGAAAACCCCACAATTCTTTTTTGAGTTTGTAATCAATTTCTTTTTCCCATTTTTTAGTCAAAAAATCTTTTACTTCCTGACGACCGTTTATAAAATCGGTTCGGTTGCGCCACTCGGTATCAATGGTGTATGCCAGTGCTACTCGTTCTGGATCTTTGCTATTCCATGCATCTTCTGCCATTTGCACTTTTTGCAAAGCAGTTTCTAACGTAAATGGTGGTAACGGTAGTTTTTGTTCTGTGTTCATAGTTTTATGTTTTTAAAGAAAAAACCAACAAAGAATGGTTCTTTATTGGTTTTGAAAATTAACAAATTTAATCAACAATTATTTTTTTAATTTCTTCCAATTTGCATCGATAGAAGCCAAATTTTTCTTTTCGTCTTTGTTCCATTCTGTTAAAGTGTTAAATGGTGAACCATTATAATCACCATTAAAAAACAAATACAATTTACCATCAACAACTTTAAAGGTTTCTGGATTTGATGGAAACTTTGTATTTTTTTCTGAAACTCCCCAAGCACAATAGCCATCAGTTTGAGGTAAATATTTTGTTGGATTGGCTTTGAATGCTTTCAAGTTTTTGGCAGAAGCAAAATTGTATGTTGCACCATTGTTTTTGGTTGAGAATTTTGCATTCCCTTTAGTGGCTTTGTTGGCAGAGAAATAGGCAACTACGTCATATCCGCCAATTGCTAAGCCGTTTTTGTCTATTGGTTCTGTTTGTGCTGACACAAAATTTGAAAATAATGTTACGATTGCAACAACTAAAATTGATTTTAAATTTTTCATTTTTTTATTTTTAAAAGTTTATTTGATATTAAGTTTGGATTCAAATATTCCCTGCCTTTACAACTGGAAAATCGTTGTCAGTGTTTGCAGTATTGTTGAAATAATTGGTCAAAATATTTAGTGCAACGTGCGCCACAATTTCGCCAACTTCACCATCAGAAAGTCCCGCTGATTTAATGTTTTGAACATCAATGTCGTTAACCAATCCATTTTTTGAAACTAATGTTTTTGCAAAACCCAAAATTGCTGTTGTTTTTTCATCAGATGCTTTTCCTGTTCTAGCATTTTTTAGCGTTTCGCTATCAATGTGAACCAAATTTGCACCTATGTAAGTATGTGCAGAAAGGCAATAATCGCACGAATTACTTTCGGCAACTGCCAAGGCAATTAATTCGCCCGTTTTTGCTCCAAGACTTCCATTGCTCAATGCGCCACTCAAATTGAGATATCCTTCTAAAACTGCTGAAGAATTTCCCATGGTACGCATCATGTTTGGAACCATTCCGAGTTTGCCTTCAATTGCTGTAAATAATTCTTTTGTTTTTCCAGTCGCTTCTTCAGGACTTAATGCTTTTAATCGAGCCATTTTAAATTGTTTTTAATTACGTCTTATTGACATTACAAAGATGCGATGGCATAAAACATTTTAAAATGGAGGATTCACGCAACGTGATGGATTATTTTTCTTTTAATTTTTCTTCTAAAAAATCAGCAGTTGGTTTGAAATAATTTGCATCAGTTTTAATAAATTTTAAATCAGATAATTGAGCATTTCCTAGTTCTTTTTCAAAACCGCTATCTTTTTTCCAAGACCAAAATTTCCATTTGGTCGCTATTGGAATTCCACCAGTATTTTTATAATTAAGATATTCAATAGCGTGTGGATTTTTTTCGGTTTCTGCTTGTGATGTTCCTCCCGCGGTAACTATATACGCCGTTTTTTCGATTAGATTTGTTTTTTTATTGGTATACAAAACATACCAATCATTGGGCGCATCACCAGTTCCTGCTCCAAAAGAAAGTTTTTTGGTATTGAAGTTAAGGCTGTCTTTTTCTTTATTTTGGTATTTAGACCAAACTGTTCCTTTATCGGATAATTTATAAGGTAATAAGAAAAAATAAGGAATAGTATAAGCATCAAAACGAACATTTGAGTTGTCTTTAATGGATTTTGAATAGAAAACTTTTTGACCGTTGAAAATTATTTGTGAACCGTTTTTGAATTCTATTTTACCGTTTTCAGAATTGGTAGATAGCGTCATTTTTCCGTTGATCCATTCTTCAGTTCCAAAAAAGGCTACGATATTGTATTGAATGGCATCATTTTTTAGAAAATCATTTTTGAAATGTGCGGTTTCGGTTTCGGTTACAAAATCTTTTGGTTTGTCTTCTTTTTTGCAGGATAGTAGGAGTGATGATACGATAATAAAAAAGGCTATTTTTTTCATTTTTAATTTAAATTAAGAATGTAAAATTAACCATTTTACATATAGATTGGTTGTCAAAATTGCCTGAATTGTTATTGATTTTTCCGTTTAAAACGAGTAAGTAACTCCAAACTGTGCTTGCCATTTTGAATTGATTGGGTCAATTTGCCAAGGTTTTCCTTGTGGATTATTGAATTGATAAACGGGCTGTCCTGCTTCAATTTTTACAAAATCTAAAAGTGCGTAACCAGAATTGTTTATGTTGGGAACAAAATGTTGTGCGCCCCAATTTTTACTTAATAAATTCCCAAAATTGAAAATATCTAATGAGATTTCGATTTTAGATTTGAATATTTTTTGTTCAAAAACAATTTTTGCATCAATTTGATGGTTCCAAGGTGTTCTTGCAGCATTTCTTTCGGCATAATTACCTCGGTTTTGACTTAAATAGGTATCGTTTTCAATATACGAATTCAATTGATTCCACTGTTCATCTGCTGAAACTACAACATTTGATAAATTAGTAAAAGATTGTAATTTTATTTCTGATTGATTTCTTGGAATGTATAAAATATCGTTTTTTGCAGAACCATCACGGTTTACATCGCCTTCATATACAAATGAAAAAGGACTTCCTGATTTTCCGTTGTAAATTAATCCTAATTTTACTTTACTCGATTTAAAACTAAAATCATAAAAATGATACGAAACTATTTTATGTCGTAAATCAAAATTAGAATAAGTCAATTCGGGAGAATTGGCAACTAATGCCTGGTTCCATTCAAAATTAGCAGCGTGCGAATTGCGAACCGTACTTGAAATGTCTTTAGAAACGCCATAAGTATATCCTAGAAAACCATTGTAATTTTTCTCGGATTTTGTTAATCCAAAAGTCAAGTTGTATCGATAACCTTGATTGACATTGGTTAGTAAAAATACATTCGTAAAATTCGGATTTATCTTGATTGCATCTGATGTAGAATTGTAATACGGACGATTATCAGCACCAGTAAAATTGCTTTTTTGGTCTTCTTTTCGGTTTATCGATTGAAATAAAAGTCCGTTTAAAACTTTAGAATAGGTTACATCAATATTCAAAGCAAAATTATTTTTCAATTTGATGTCTAGCGATACATTACTTTTCCAATCGCGAGGTAAATTAAATCCGTTATCGACCAAATTTATTTCTGTTAATCGACGATTTTGTAACGGTTCAATAGCACTTAAATCTTCATTTATAGGTAAAACTCCTGTAGGTCTGTAATCGATATTAAAATATTTTGTACCCGAAATATATTCAGGATACGCATACCAAACAAAAGGCATTCGACCTGTAAACAAACCTGATCCACCTTTTAAAATATATTTATTTTCTTCATCAAAAGTATAAGTAAACCCAACTCTCGGATTAATTTGTGGCGCAACATTTATTTTGTTTTCATAGTTAGAAAATTCGGGAGTGCTTTTAAAATTAGAATTTATTGGATATTCTCCAGGTTTATTCTGAATATCCATTCGAAGTCCTGCCAAAATGCTCAATTTATTATTAATTCTGAACTCGTCTTGCAAGTAAACACTTGATAAAATTACCGAATAATCTGCTGATGGCGTTCGTTTATTATAATCAAAATCGTTGTTCTCTATATTATAAACGCCACGCACTCGGTTGGGTTTATCGGCTAAGAAATCGGCGACCGTTTTATATTGCCAACGCCCATTGTAAGCCGTTAAAAATCGATATTCAATATCATTTATTTCTGTCGATGAACCAAAAGTTACTGTATGTTTGTCTTTTGTATAGGTTACATTATCAGTGATTTGAGTTGTGTTTAAGGTCAATCCATATATTGATGCTTCACGATAGGTTCCTGCAAAAATGGTGTTGGCTGTGTTGTCAATAATTTCTAAATGCGGAAAAACTTTGCCATTATAAGATCTATCATCATTTACGGTAGAATTAGAAATTATCAATTTATTGGATAGATTTTGACTGAATTTTGACTTTAATTCCAATGCCAAAGTATTGGTGACCGAATTGTGTCGGTAACCTTGATTGCCAAAATTAAAAACATTAGTTGTCCATTCTAAATTATCAGCAAAACCAGTTACAAAATTATTTCTAAGCGTTAGTTTATGATTTTCAGATAAATTATAATCAAAACGCAAAAATAATTTGCTGCTTTTTCGCTCTAAATTAGCCGATTCGAAAGTTCCAGGATCATAATTGTATCTTGTTTTTAATCGATTAGCAATTTGTTCCACTATTGATTTTGAAATGTTTGAAGTTACGCTTCCGGGTTCGTTTTGAACAGGTTCAACCCGATCTGAAAACTCGGCATTGAAGAAATAAAACAATTTGTCTTTTATAATTGGTCCGCCAATACTTGCGCCTGCTTGTTGATCGATAAATGCAATGGATGGTTGCTTGATTCCATCGGCATAATTTCCTGTGAGGGATTTATTTCTCAAAAAACCATACACGCTTCCCGAAGTTTTATTGGTTCCGTATTTGGTCACTGCATTGATACTTGCGCCTGTAAAATTTCCTAAAGTCACATCAAAAGGTGCTGTTTTTATAGATAATGCACTAATTGCTCCAAATCCTATTGGTTGCGTTCCAGCCAATCCGCCTGGCGTTCCCGAAGCGCTTGAGCCACTCGCACCGCTTGCAGGTTCTTGAAAACCCAAAACATCGTTGGTCGCAGATCCATCAATAGAAAGATTATTAAAACGATAATTTGCGCCGCCAAACGAATTCAAATTGGCTTCGGGCAAAAGCCGAGTTGCGTCTTGAATACTTCGGTTTAAAGTTGGTAAACTGGTAACCAAATCTATTTTTAAACGTTTTTCATTTCCTTTTTTATTGGTATTTGATGCTCCAGAAATAACGACTTCATTCAATTGTTGTGAACTAGAAATTAATTGAAAGTTCAAATTTGTTGTTTTTCCGAGTAGAATTTGAATGTTTTCTTCTTTGTAATTTTGAAAACCGATAAAAGATATTTCGATTTCATAATCATTACCAGGTTGCAATTGATTGAAAGTAAAAAAACCGTCTTTTTGAGAAATTCCAGAATATTTTAAACCAGTAGATTGTTGTCTCAAAACTATAGATGCTGAAATGATTGGACTATTTTTATTGTCCAAAATTTTACCTTTTAAAACACCTGTTGTTTCTTGAGAAAGTAGCATGTTTGCAAATAGTATTGAAAATAGAAGTAAAAAATATTTCATGAATAGGTGTAAATTTAACGAAAATACGTTTAATAGACGGTTTAGGTTTTCGTTACTTACATTTATTAATAATTTTATTATCGTATATTTACGATTAATAAATTCTAAATCTTAATAATTTACTGTAATTTAGAATTTAACTGATAAAAAAAAATTATTTTTATTCATTTATAAAATACGATTAATGAATGATTCTAAAAACATCGAATTTCATAATTTTGAAGTTGAACTTGCCGAAATGTCAAAATGTTTATCGCATCCTGCACGTGTGATGATTATTTCGATTTTAGCCAAACACAAAGACCGAACGTGCAAAGAAATTGTTGCTGAACTGCCTTTGAGCCAATCAACAGTTTCTAAACATTTGAAAGATTTGCTAGAGGAACATTTAATTTGCAGAAAACTCGAAGGAACGCAATCTATTTATACTTTAGAATGGAATAAATTAGAGCGTGTTTTTAGTTTATTTGGTCGTTTTTCGATGAAAACAATGCCAAATCGACCAAAACGAAATTGTTGTTGAGTATTATTTTTCTATAGTTCGCAAGGCACGACTCGCTATGTATGTTGTTTCTTTTGAGTTACTTTCAGTTTTCCACCGTTTGCAAATTTCAATTACAAACTGTGGTTGCGTTTTGCTAGCATCGTTTAACCAGTTGGCAATGCTGTTTTGCACATATTTAGAAACATCAGATTTTAATGGTTCTAAAATTGGTAAAGCTAATTCTGGATTTTGTTTTAAAACTTCAATATGTGCACACCAAACACCTCTTGGACGTGTTGATTCAGAGGTAAATCGACGAATATTTTCATCAGAGTTTGTAGTCCAATTGGATAAAATCTCTATACTTTCTAATAAATTATCTGATATTGACTGACGAGTTGCCAGCCAGCAAATCTCACGAACTCCAAAGTGAGAATCGGCGGCAAAAGGTTGAATTTGATTTAGTTTTTCGGAAATTGATAAAGTCGAATCGAAACCAATGATGTAAGTAGCCCAACAACGAACACAATCGGACAGGTGAGTGGCTAGTTTTGGGAAAATTTCAAAATCATTATTTGATTTAATATTTTTTAAAAGTCCAATACCAATAGTTTCGTTTATGGTATTAACCGTTTGCTTTTTTAAAGATTCTATGTCTGATAGTATAGAGTTATAATAGTGACTTCTGTTTATTTCCTTTAATACATGTTGTAATAAAAAACGTTGATCTACTGCTAGCCATTCCACTAAATTAGCAGTTTCAATCTCACCTCGATTCAACTGTAGCATTATTTCTGTAGGTATATCCTTTGTAGACCTTGAGCCTTTGCGTTTTGTTTCTATCATTTTTATTTTCTTGGTCGTTTTTTGATGATTGCTTGTTTTCTTGATAAATTTATGATACTTGATTTACTTTCATTTCCATAAAAATCGATAAAACTCAAAGCACAAACTTTGTATTTTTTGAGTTTACTATTATCGATTTGAAATTGAATCGACTCATGTTGATTTGAAACAAAAATTTTATCAATTAGTTGTTCGGGGCTATTGGTATCAATTTCGGATCGACTATTTGCCGCATAAACTAAGACATAACGAACTTTAGTATTTTTTGGAAAATCGATAAAAAAAGTAGTTTCCTTTTTATTTTTAACCTTTTTGGAAACAATTGGAACCACTAAAAATTCTCTTTTTAGATTTGGAACTACTGATGGAATTGCAGGAAATTTGTATTGATTTTGAACTAAAATATCAGTAACATCTTGGTTTTTGTCTACAAATCCTTTGGCACTAAAAAAAACATTTCCTTGAACATTTGGAAAGTTCCTAGTCAAATCAATTTGATTTGGAATTTCATTTGGATTGTTCCAACTTTCGTCTTTATCGCGTCGAATTTTGTAAGTTGCATTTCCAATATAAACATTTACATTTTTGGAATTTTCTGACCACCATTGCAATAACTTCAAATAGGGCGCTCTGGGATTATTGACACTCCAATACAATTGTGGTGCAATATAGTCAATGCTATTGTTTGCTATCCAAGCCATTGGGTCGGCATACAAATTATCATAATTCGTTTGATCTGTTTGTGATTCTGAACCTTTTGGATCCATTGATTTGTTCCGCCAAACGCCAAATGGACTAATACCAAACTGAACCCAGTCTTTGGTTTCTTTGATTACTTTAGCAATTGATTTTACACAATTGTTTACATTTGATCGTCTCCAATCTTCTAAACTAAGCCCATTTCCGTAAATTTTAAAAGCCTCAGCATCATCAAAAATTTCATTTTCAATAGTGTAAGGATAAAAATAATCATCGAAATGTATTCCATCAATATCGTAATTCTGAACTACTTCCTTCACGATTTCAACAAGGTGTGATTGCACTTCGGGCAAACCAGGATTATAGTAAAATTTCTCACCATATTTAATCATCCAATTGGGATGTTTTAAAAAATCATGATTTGGGCTTAAAGTTTCAGTTTTGAGATCGAATGTGGCGCGATAAGGATTTAACCAAGCATGAAAATCGAAACCTCTTGCATGCGATTCGGAGATTAGCCATGCTAAAATATCAACTTCTGATTTTGGTGAAGTGCCTTCACTTCCTGTCAAAAATCGAGACCAAGGTGCAAATTTAGAATCATAAAAAGCATCACCAGCAGTTCTGATTTGAACAATAACAGTATTGAAGTTAAGTTTTTTATAGGTTTCTAAGATATTGATAAAATCGGTTTTTTGTTTTTCGATTGAATCTACGTTGCTAATAGGCCAATCAATATTTACAACAGTAGCAATCCAAACGGCTCTGAACTCATTTTTTGGATGTTTTGACTCAATTTGTGCTGCTACACAATTAAAGGAAAGTACAAGAAATAAAAACCATTTGAATAATTTCATACAACGAAAATAATAAATCTAAATTAAATATTTTATTGACTTTGTAATCTTGAATCTAGAATTGATAAAATTATTTATTCAAACTCCAATTGTAGTCTAAAAATTTACTTTTTGCTTTTTTGTCGATTTTAGTATTTGAAAACCTATTTAAAAAATCTATAACCGAACCTGATTCTTCTTTGAAGTCGCTTGAATACCAATCGAAAATATTTGAAAGTTTAATTTCTGAAGCAGTAATTACATTTTTACTTTTATCGTTTATGAATTCTTTTGCTCCAGCATCAAGTTGTTTGTCTAGTTTTTCTGCAGTGTAGATTTCGTTATCAAGTTTTGGACAAGAAAAACTAGCACAGTTTATTGCAAAATGAATTCTTGGATCGCCCATTTTTCTCAAAATTTTATTTTCGATATCGCTCAAAGAATATAAGATTTTGCCTTGTGGAATTATTTTTTTATCCCAAACGTTAGAAATGTCTTTAATGCTTTTTACAGGATAATTATCAACAATTGATTTGATTGTAAAAACGTTATAAATATTGATATAATAAGCCATTTTTTCATTTTTTGACCATTTATCTGTTGGTTTTGATTCTGTTAATTGGTTGGCTATCTCATCTAATTCGGTTTTGTTGACCTTGATTTTGTCATAACTTACATTCCCAGAATTTGAAACGTATTTTTTTAAAAAAGAACCGTAGTTTTTGTAATCAACATTTTGACTGAAAGATTTGATAGATAACAAAAGGATAATTAAAAGTATTTTTTTCATGATTTTTTTTTATCAGATACGTGAGTATCGTGTTTTTAGATTTTATTTAGTGGTGATATTTGTTGTTGAATAAAAGTAGTTGGAAATTTTTCGTCACCAGAAAATCCCAACTCATTGTCTCGTCCGTCTTTTGGAATATAATTTGTTTTGAAAACATAATCCCAAACAGAAAGTGTTAAGGCAAAATTTGTGCCATATTTATTTGGCATTTCTTTAGTGTGATGCCAAATATGCATTTTTGGATTATTGAAAACGTATTTTAAAACGCCATAGTCCCAGCCTAAATTGGCATGGTTTAAATGACCAATTGCTATCGTGAAAAAATGAACAATAAATACATCTTCTATAGAAAAGCCGCCAATTACTGCCAAAGGAATATACATCAATGATTTGTAAATTATGGGTTCTACCCAATTGTATCTTAAATGAGCAGCAAATCCCATTTGTTGAACGGAATGATGTGTTTTATGAAACTTCCATAAAAATGGAATTCGATGTAATAGTCTATGTGTATTCCATTGAACAAAATCGGAAACTATGAAAAATAGTAAAAGAGACATTATTTTTGGATATTCGGATAGATTTATCAACTGTAAATTAATGAGTTGTAATTTAAAATTCGAAAGAAAATCATTGAATAATTGAACCGTTACATTCGACAATGCAATCAGAATGATTAAATTTAGTATAAAGAAATTAAAAAACATATAAAAAATATCTAACCAAAAGTCTTTTCGGATAATGGCTTGATTTTTTCTCCATGGAAACAAAATTTCAAGAACAAAAACTACTAACGAAATAATTATCAAACCATAAAAATAATTTTCGACATGCAAAGTCAATATTTCATTTTTCAGATAATTGAAATATTCTGAATAAGAATTGATTATTATTTCTTTGTATTTATTCATGAATTAAAGTTTAGCATAAACTCCAAGATTCAAAGTAGCAGCCGCAGGAGCATTGTCTAAAGCAAAAGCACCAAGAGCAGCAAAATTGACACCAAATCGATCTTTCTTGAATTCATAATTTAATTTCAATCCTACAGCAGAATAGGATTGTCTATCAGAATAAGAAGGCCATTGATTGGCATCTTTTATGTAAGCATCTTCTTTAGAAGCAGTCAATTTATTGTCTAAAACTAGCATAATATGTCCGTTTTCGATTACGTTGTAACCAACTTCTGCACCTAATTTTAAAAAATCTGAATATTCGTTGTTCATATATCCATAACCTAAATTAGCGAAGTAATACCATTTTCCAGAACTAGAACCCACTGAAACATAAGGCAAAATGGTTGACGCATTGAAACCGGTTGAAAGTGTTTTGTTATCATTTTTAGAAATGGAGTTTACAGAATATTGTAAACCACCACTGATTTTCCAAGAACTATCAAAAAGTTTGTATTTCAAACCCAGAGTAACATTTCCAAGTCCGCTTAATTTCTCCGATTGATTTATGAAATCGCTCTTGTAACTCACAGATTTAAAAGGAACAATTAGTTGTGCTTCTAAATCTTTTGTAATTCCATATTCCGAATAAAGTTGAGCAGTGATGTCAGAATAATCAGCGCCAAGTTCAGTTAATTTTCCATTTACTTGTGCTTTGTTGTAACTCAAACTTGTGAATCCGATTTGCACATAGGCCTTGCCTTTTTCTTTAGTCCAAGGACCTTGAGCAAAAGTTACATTACAAACCAAAAGAATTAAAAATAGTTTAATTGAATTTTTCATAGATTTTTTGTTTTTTACATTGACACATTAAAATTTAAAACCTGACAAATTTAATACTATAATTTGATCATTTCTTTGAATAAAGCAATCATTTTTGGTTCTGCTGCCCCAGCAAGAGCTATAATTTCGGGAATATTCACAGGTTTCAAGTTATCAGGATTGCACTCGTCGGTTAATACAGAAATGGCTAAAGTTTTCAAATTCAAATGATTTGCAACAATAACTTCAGGAACAGTACTCATTCCAACGGCATCGGCTCCAAGCGTTTTTAGCATTCGATATTCTGCCTTTGTTTCGAGTTGAGGTCCAACAACGGCGGCATAAACACCTTTGTGAAGTTTGATATTTAATTTTTCTGAGGCAACGATGGCATTTTTTCTTAATTCCAAATCATAGGGTTCGCACATATCTGTAAATCGTTCGCCAAAATCAGAAACATTTTTGAATGCCAATGGCGAACCACCTTGCAAATTGATATGATCTTCGAGGAGCATCAAATCTCCTTTTTTGAAATTTAAGTTAATCGCTCCAGCAGCATTTGAAACAAATAGTTTTTGAACACCGAGTTGTTTTAGAATTCTGATTGGAAATGTAATTTCTTGTAACGAATATCCTTCGTATAAATGAAATCGTCCTTGCATTACAACCACTTTTTTGTTTTCAAGAATTCCAAAAATTAGTTTGCCAGAATGAAATTCGACCGTTGAAACGGGAAAATTTGGAATATCACAATAATCAATTTCTTGAATAATTTGAATATGGTTGACCAATTGACCTAAACCTGTGCCAAGTACAATTCCGATTTCTGGAGTATCAAAACCTTTATTTATTAAAAAATCTGAAGTTTCTTTTTGAAATGCTAATGTCATTTTTAGATGTATTTTTGAAATTCGGGAATCGTTTTAATGTCTTCAAAAGTATCAATATCGTTTTTAGATTTCAACAAACAAATATTAAAATTCTCTAAATCTGCCAGTGTATCTGATAAAACGGAATTTGTTCCCCATTTTTTATGGACAAAAATGCCATTTGGAATTGACTTTAAGCCTAAAAGATAATAACCACCATCAGCAGCAGGACCAATGACAACATCATGAGTATCTAATTTTTCGAAAGCATTTTCAATATCTGAAACTTCTAAATCGAATAAATCCGTGCCAATGATTACTATTTTTTTATAATTTTCTTCGAAACCATCAGCAAAAGCATTTCGCATTCTCGCTCCTAGATCATTACCAAATTGTATTTTTTTTTGGTAAATGGTGTTGTCCCAAATATCCTCTTGATTGATTTCTTCAGAATACAAAACTCGCTTTGAAACCTCAATTTCTTTAATGACAGAATTGGTATGATTCAATAAAAATTTATAAATCTCTAAAGCATTTTTGTCGCCAATTCCTTGTGCTAAACGGGTTTTTACTTTCCCGAGTTCGGGATTTCGAGTAAATATTAAAATTAAATTTTCTTCCATAGTGGTAAACCTAGTACATTTTATTTCCTTTCAACAAATATTTACTCCATTGTTTTGAAAAAGCATGAACGTTTTCGGTTTCCTTTTCGGTTTCATCAAAAACAGGAAGATTTTGATTTTTCCATTCAAAAATGCCACCATAAAGATTAAAAACGTTTTTGTAACCCAGTTTCAATAGTTTTTCGCCAATTTTTTCGCTTCGAACACCTAATGAACAATATACGACAATAGTTGCATCAAGGTTTTGATATTTCTGTTTGATTTGTTTGGCATTGAATTTAGTGCAACCCACAAATTCAGATTTTTTCAAATGACTCACCTTGTATTCACTTTCTTCTCTTGTATCAAAAAGTATGATGTTTTGTTTGTTTTTCAACTCCATAACGGTGATGTATGGAACCGAATTGCTGTTAAATTGTTTCAAAACATCTGGTATTGTTTTCTGTGAGAAACAATTCAAAGAAAGCAACAAAAGTAAAATTATTTTTTTCATAAGATTCTATGTTATGCTATTCAGACATCAAGGAATTAGATACTGACATGTTACTTGAGATACTTGTTTATCATATAGGATGTAATTGGCTTGAGTGGTTTTTCATTTTCAGGATGAATGCAAAACCTCCATCCAATCTGGTTTATTTTTTAGTTCTTTTAAAAATGCTATTTTTAAAAATCTCTTTTTGTCAAATTTATCAGGTTCATAAGTTGATATTTTAAAATCAATATATTCCTCGGTTGTAGTATTTGAATGAAATTCTATTTCTTTTTTAAGGTCTCTTAACCAACCATATGAATATCTTTTAATTTCTGCTGAATATTGCTCTTCAATATCAAACAGCCAGTTCCAAGTTGCGTTTTTATCAGTATCACCTGTATAAGAAATCGTTGGGACATCAATCAATTTTTTATCTTTATCAAAATCTATTGTATCAATATTTGCAGAAACTTCAATTGGTTGTCTTCCAATTTCAAATGGATAATAGGCTTTTCCATTTTTGTCTAATGGTTTTTTAATGCCTTTGTGTTTCTTATTACACTTGTCGCAAATTGGCACAAGATTATCAAAATTTACTACTGAAAATGGATAATGTGATTTTGGAAAAAAATGATCAAAATCTTCAATATACTTGCTTTCAGAGGTTTCAATATCTACTAAACCACAAATTGGACAAGTATTGTATTTATTCGCATCTACGAGTTGATTGTAATAATCCAGTTTTTCGCCTGGAACTTTTTTTATATCTAACAATCGACTGTAAAAACTTTCTAACAAATTCTTTAGTTCAACTTGAATTACATTTGGCAAAGTGTTTAATTCTACAATTGCAATAGTACCATTGCACAATTCTTCAATACGGTTATTGGTTTCGAATGCATGAACAATGTTTACTCTTTCAGCAACAGTTAAGGCTTTGCATTTCTCATAAATTACATCAACATCATTTTTTAACCAATCCAAATGACGATATAATTCCTTTAAAGAATCTTCTAGCAAATCTTCGCAAACAACATCACTTGCTTTGCACCAAACTTCACACACCAAATGTTGCAACATTGAATGTAACGTTTTGATAGGATGATTTATTGGTGTATAGGTTCTAAGCATTTTTATTGTTTATAGAAATTCTATTTAATCGTGCTAAAACCATATCTTTTTCGATAGATTCGCCAAGTTTTCTCAATTTTGCTTTTTCAAAATCGATATCTTTATTATTATAATTAATTTTTTCAAATTCTGAATTTGATAAATCTCCAATAGATTGGCGATAATCAAATAATCTATCCAAAATAAATTCAACCGATGTTCCATAAGTATTAAAAGCGTTTTCTAATTCAGAAACTTTTGTTGCAGTTGTATTTCCAGCATCATCTTTTTCAAACAATATTACATTGTTTGGCATACAATCTGAAATTATAAATGGCGAATGTGATGTTAATAAAACATCTTTAAGTAAATGAACATTATATTCTTTTCCTTTATTGCCTAGTTCAATTCCATCATTTAAAATTTTTACAAATTTGGCTCTCCAACTTGGGTTGAAATGTGTTTCGGGTTCGTCTAACAATAATAATGTTCTGCGGTCTTTTAGCAAAAGGCAAATGCCCATTGTATGAATAAATTGATGTTCACCATCTGAAAAACTTCGTAACAATAGCTCTTTTATTTCGCCTGTTTTTTTTAATTCTTTAGTGATATAAAAATCTAGAAAATGAAAAACATCTTTTGATGGGCTTGGCGTTGGTAACTTGCCATCAGTATAAATTCCTTTTGAACGGTACACATCAGTTTTAATATGGTCATCAACAAGATAATTATTCAATTCATACAACAAACTGAAAAACTGAAAACATTTAAAACTACTTTCATTAAAATGTTTTTTGAAAGCCAATTTTGTCGCTTCGTTTACATAGAAATCCAACCAAAGTGTTTTGGTTTTAAAATCTAAAAACCAAGATGTAGCACATTTTTTTAAAGCTTCTAATTGATTATGCTCGATTAATTTTAGAATAGGAACTTTATATTCTTCTTTCTTTTTTTCATCATAGAATTTAAAATCTTTAAGATGTATGTTCATTCTAAAACTACTCAATCCCAGAATTCCTGTATTGTCAACATCACGCAATGGTGCCAAAGTAGCATCGTCTTCAAACAGCAAACAAGTGAGCAAAACTGCTTGACTCATGTAATTGTCGATATAAATCAAACTGTTTTCGGGTTCATCATAACGATCATAATCATCGCGAGTTGCTTGTTTGTATTCGTCAAGATGAATTAAACGACTTTTGATAAATGGCAAACTCAATATTTCATTTTCTCCAGAAGAATAACCTACAATATGTTTTGGTAGATATGATTTTCCTTCGGCAGCTTCTTGTTTGTTTATAGATGGCGTTAAGGAAACTTCTGTTTTTTCAGTAGCACTATCAAATGGAAAGGATTGAACAAACATTTGAGGTTCTTCTCCAACCTTTTTACTAATTATCACTTTATCAAATAACGCAACAACATATCCTTTTCGGTCGTGCTGACCAATTAAATATTCTAAAGTAAAAGCATCTGGTGTGCATTCGTTGCGGTTGAAATTCTTAGGGTTTTTAATACTTTCTGGAAGATAACGTGCCACACAAATTTCTAAATGATAAAAAATATTGGCAATGGCTTCAAGCACATTCGATTTGCCACTACCATTTAAACCTGCAAAACAAAACGGACGGAATTGTTCCATAGCTTCGGTATTAGCCAAAGTATGGAAATTGATTTCGAAACCTTGCTGCAAGCTTCTGAAACCTTTTTCGTTTTCTATTTTTAGTTTAAGCAGTTTCAAATTATTACCAGTTTTACTTGTTCTTTTTCATATATTTGTTTTATTATTTCTTCTTTTAATAATTCAAAAACAAAACTTTTGGCTTTATCATATAAGTCTTTCTCATAAAACTTGTTTTCGTTTAGTTCGTTTTTATCCAATTTGTCCAGTAACAATTGGATTACTTTTTTATCGGCATTATCTTTAAAATAGTCATAATCATTTTCTAATAAAACTTGCAAATCAATCGCAGTGTTAAACTGTAATTCTCCATTAAAAGCACTTTGAGACAAACCGTTTAATAAGTTTTCTAATTGGGTTTTGGATTGAATTAGTTTTTGTTTGTTTTGATATATGAAATTTGAAATTTTAGAATATTTATTTTGTAATTCTATTGGAGGTTTAATAGTTATTATTTTACCTATTATTGCCAAATTTATATTTGCTCGTGCCGCTTCAGGAGCATTATCAACTAATACTTTTTTCTGAAATCTTAATAGCATTTCTAAAAAGACATTATTAATTTCCTTTTTTGGTTTAATTCCAATAATACTATCTGTTGCATAGGCATCAATTTCTAATATTGCTGTTGCTCCAATAGTTGCACCCACAATTGCAATTACGATTGTTCCAATTTTAAACTCTTTGCTTACTGCAATTCCTTTTTCATTTAAAGTTTGTGTGTATTTTGTTAATCGATAATTACTATTTGCAATTTCTCCTGTTTGGATATATGGATAAATACCATCAAAATATGATGGGTCATTCCTAGGTCTTGGGGAAAAACGACCTCTTTCGAGTTTAGCTAGATTTTTTAATTCATCAATTTTCCAACCTTTTTCATTCTTCACTGGATCTCCAAACATATCTAAAAAAGTAGTTCTTAACAATTCATCAAACATTTTAATGGTTTCTTCTCTTTTATCAATTAAACTTTTGGCTTTGTCTAATATAGTTACTATTTTGTCTTGGGTTTCGAGGTCAGGAAGTGGGATATCTAAATTTTGAATGTAAGGTTTAGCAATATGCTTTAAACCAGCACCTTTAAAACCTTGCTCCAAAATTCTAATATTTCCAAAAATATAATAATAAACATATTTTGTGTTGAAGGATTTATCTTTTTTTGCAACTGCAACTAAACAATCTGTTGAAACACTAAAACGTCCATCTGCATAATGAATACTTGCACTTCCGCCAGTACCAAATATTAACGCTTTATTAAAAAACTGGGCTTTGTCAATCCATTTTTTTAATAAAGAACTTGATGTATAAAAAGGAAATTCGCCTTGTTTCAATCCTTCTCCTGCTAATATTTTCGATTTAACTTGGAAATCAAATAAATCTTTAAATTTTTCAGTTTCCATTATCCAATCAAGTTTTTAAGTTCTTCCATCTCAATTTTGATTTCTTCTTCAAGGACAAATAATGCTTTTAGAATATCTTGTGGTGGTTCGTATGTTTGTGCTGTGTACTCAAACTCACGGTAGCGGTTGTAACTTAAATCGAAATCGTTTTTTATAATCTCATCAATAGGTACAAAAAAATGGTTTTTGCGTTCTATGGGTGTGCTTGTCGCTCTGTTTTTGTAGGCGTCAACGGCAATTGGCAATGGGTTTTCGGCCAATTTTCGTCGGTTATCATCCAAACTATAACCATCGTTTGCAAATTCATAGAACCAAACTTTTTCGGTGTGCCAGCTTGGACTGGTTTCTTCTACTTTGGTAAAAATGAGTATGGCTGTTTTTACACCTGTATAGGGTTTAAATGCGCCACTTGGCAAAGAGATAACGGCTTCGAGTTGGTTGTCTTTTAGCAAAATTTCTCTAGTGGCTCTTTGTGCTTTGCTTCCGCCAAACAAAACGCCTTCGGGAATAATTACCGCTGCTTTTCCGCCAGAGCGTAACATTTTTGATATGCGTACTAGAAACAACAACTCACTTTGTGTGCCGTCAATTTTTAGTTTATCGCTCATCCCGCCTTTGTCTACTCTTCCTGTAAATGGTGGGTTTGCCATGATTACAGAGTATTCGCCATCGGCATAGCGCTGGTCGTAGATTTTAGAAAGTGTATCGGTATTTTCTATCTGCGGAATTTTTATGCCGTGCAACATTAGGTTCATTAACCCAATGCGCACCATGGTTTGGTCTACATCATAGCCAAAAAATGTTTTTTCGTGCAAGCTATCCCAAACTTCTTTTCGTGATATGGCATCGCCACCGTATTTTTTAAAACGTTTTAATCCGTTTTCGTCATCGGTAATTTCGTCTTTGCTGCTGTATTTTGTTAAAATGTGTTGGTATGCACCCACCAAGAAACCCCCAGTTCCACAGGCTGGGTCACAAATTTTGTCTGTCCAATCTGGGTCTAAAATTTCGCACATAAATTGAATTAAATGTCTTGGCGTTCGAAACTGTCCGTTTTTACCAGCAGAACCAATTTCGTTTATTAAATATTCGTACACATCGCCTTGTGTGTCTTGAAATTGTTGCCCTGCATCTTGTTGGGTTTTTATTTCGTTATAGATTTCATCAATGGCTTTAACGGCTTCGTCTAGCAATGCCGAATTGTTGATTATGAAAATAGCATCTTTCATATATCTAGTATATGGTTGCGATGTGTCGTTGATGGTTTTTATAAACGGAAATGCTTTTTCGGTAACGAGTTTGAGCATTGTATCTGGATCAAGTTGCGAAAAATGTGACCATCGACAGTCTTCGTTTTCTTCGAAAATAGTTGCATAGGGTTGTTCTGAAAAAATGGCTTTGGCTTTTTCTATGGCATCTGCATCGTCTAACCGACGCATAAAGAGTAAATACGAAATTTGTTCTATGGCGGTGATTGGATTAGAAATTCCTCTGCTCCAGAATTTGTCCCAAAGTTTATTGATTTTAGATTTTAATTCGTTTGATAACATTTTTAGTTTGGTTTTATTTTATTCTTGAAGTAAATTATAAAGGGCTTGTTCGATTTGTTCTTTTTTGGGTAGGTACAATTGGTATTTGGCGAGTAAGACTTTGTTGGTGATACTTTCGGTGGCATATTCTACCAAAATGTGATTTTTATAAGCACCAAGAATTATGCCTACAGGTTCATTATCGCCTTCGGTCGCTTCTTCTTTTTTGAAGTAATTGAGATAAAGATTCATCTGCCCAATGTCTTGATGATCGATTTCTCCTCGTTTTAGGTCAATTAACACAAAACATTTTAGTATGCGATGGTAAAAAAGTAAATCTACTCTAAAATGTTTTCCTCCTATACTCATTCTATATTGACGACCAATGAAGGCAAAACCTTTTCCTAACTCTAGTATGAAATTTTGAAGATTGCTTATCAATCTTTGTTCTAACTCACTTTCGAGGTATTGATGTTGTTCAGGAATATTTAAAAACTCTAATACAAATGGGTCTTTTATTAAATCTTCGGGTTTTTCGATAATGTTTCCTTCGCGAGCCAATTTTAGAACACTTTCTTTATCTTTGCTTAACGCGAGTCTATGAAAAAGCATACTTTTCATTTGTCGTTTTAGTTCTCGCACACTCCAACGTTCCAATTCAGTTTGTTTGCTGTAAAAACTGATTTCAAGTTCAGAATCTGCTTTTAAAATTTCAAAATAATGACTCCATGTCAATTTGTGAGATAGTGTCACACGAATTGCTGCTGAGTGCGTTGATATCTCATGATTTTCAAATATGTGAGACACTGTCTCACTTATTTGAAAATGAAGATACAATTTTCTCATATACAATAAATTAGACCTGCTGAATCCTTTGCCATAGGAATCTGATAAATCTTTAGAAAGTCGTTCAAAAAGATTAGAACCATATGTTGCTTTTTCGTTTCCTTTTTGCTCAAACTCTACAATGTGCCTTCCGATTTCCCAATAGGTTTTTACCAAAATAGTGTTTACTTGTTGCGTAGCCATTTGACGGCCAAGAGAAAGTAAATTTCCTATTTGTCCAATAAGTTTGGTGTATTGATTTTTATTTATTTCCATTTTTAAAATTTAAGCAGCAACTTTTTGAATTATGCTAATAATCTCCTCGATTTCTTTAGGAGAAAAAACGCCCATTATACCTTGAGGATGCAATTGTGTAAATGGAGGATTGATTAAGTCCTTTTTTTCTATTTTGCCTTTGTCAATCAAGAATTTTTTCAGCACTTTCATAAATTCAATTTGATTTTTTGAAAGGTTGTTGTGTTCTTTAATAAAAGTATCAAAGGACAACGTAACGGTTTCTTCAAACGAATGTATTACTTCAACTTGTAGAATGTGCTTTATGAATTGCAAGAAACTGGCGTGTTGGTTTCCATAAACGCGTTGCAATAGTTTTTCGGTTACAAACGGATCTTTTTCATTCATCATTTGAGCCAATGTTTCTAACTCTTCATTTGAAATATTTTGTCCTAGTTTAATCTTTTGTAAAATTGGGTTTTGGTCAGCCAATTGTTGTACCATAACTTCTACCATTTCTTTATATCGGCTTACGCTAACAAGTTCGTTTTCGGGCCCAAACTCAATCATTTCTTTTTTGTAAGTAACGTCTTTTAGGTTCAGACTTTCTTGTTCGTCTCTGCCATCAAACCTTTGACGAAAACGCATTAGCGGTGCAATTTTATCTATCACTACCTGTAAATCTGCTTCGGAAGTATTTACCCAAAAACTATTTTTTAAAGTTTTATTGATGGTTGTTTTTTCTTTAGCAACTATTCTAATATTTAATGGTAACTCGGCTATTTGTGTAACAATTAGTTCTTTTAAATTTTCTTTGTCTTGAGGTTCATTATTGAGTTGTGCTAATGAAAATTCTACAATATCTTTTTCAAAACGCATTGCTTTAAAATCAACCGACGATAAAGTTCTCATAATTGGCGCAATGGTTTGGTCTAGAAATTCTAATTTATCTTCGTTTAAATCATTCCAGAAATTTGGGATTAGTACTTTTTCTAAATTAGTTGAGTTGTCTTGAACCACAACGTTATTTTTAGGTAAAGCATTTAATAGTTTTTCTAATTCTAATTTTTCGGTTTCGGCAATTTCTAAATGTTTGTTAATAACTAAAGTTAATTTTTCTAATCGCATTTTAAATAAACGAACAGGCAACGCTATTTGAGATTTGTTTTCTTTCCCTTTTGGATTTAATTTAAAATATTCAAAATTATCCCAACAATCAATTACTAGGAATTTATCTTTATTGTGGCACCAACTTCTGCGTTGATTGGCATTTAAAATTCTTGTTCCCCGCCCAATCATTTGCCAAAATTTGGTATAAGAAAAAACGGGTTTTGCAAATACTAAATTAACTAATTCAGGCACATCAATACCTGTATCAAGCATGTCAACACTAATAGCAATTCTTGGAAAATCATTATTTTTGAATTGGTCTAACAAACCACCTTTTCCGTAAACTCTTGGGTCATCAGAGACAATTACTTTTGCAATTTCGCCAGCACCTTGTGGATAAAATTGGTCGAACACTTCTTTTATTCTTCGAGCGTGTTTCATGGTCATACAAAAGAAAATCGTTTTGCCAGGTAAAACACCATTTGGGTCTTTTATGCTTTCTTCCCAAAACTCACGAACAATTAAAGCATTTGTTCCTTTGTTAGTTACTGCTTTTTCAATATCTGTACCTTCAAAGTTTATTTCAGTTGGGTCTTTGCCTTCGGCTAATAACTTCTTTTGGTCGTCTTCACTAATAGAACTTAAATGAATTCCTTCTTGTTGAAATTTGGTGGTCAACTTCATAACTTCAAAGTTGGACAAATAAGGAGGAATGTTATTAACTGCTTCTTCAAAAGTATAAGCAAAAGTGGGTAAACCATCTTCACAATTAAATAATTCAAAAGTATTGTGGTCAATAGCATCTGTTGGAGTTGCTGTTAATCCAAGAATAATTGTGTTGAAATAATTCAATACATTTTGATAGACATTATAAATAGAACGGTGACTTTCGTCAATAATAATCAAATCAAAAAAATGTGGTGATAATGGATCGTTCTCATTTTGGACTATGTTTAACATTGTTGGATAGGTCGAAACGTAAACTCTTCTGTCTGTATCTAATTTAGTTTCACCAGTTTGAGGCCAAACAGAATATTGAGGAGTATTTTCGTTGAAAGCTTGAATTGCTTGGTCTCTTAATGCAATTCTATCCACTAAAAACAGTACTCTAGAGATCCAGCCAGCGCGCATTAATCCATCAACCATTGCAATACACGTTCTAGTTTTACCAGTTCCAGTAGCCATAATCAAAAGAAACTTTCGTTTTCTTTCTTCCATAGCCTCGAATACTGCTCGAATGGCTTGAATTTGGTATGGACGACCGGCAATTACGGTATTTATTAATTCATCTGCTAATGGTTTTTGATTTTTTCTAATAAAAACCATGCGTTCTAAGTCAGAACATGTTGGAAAAGCAACTATTTTGCGTGGTGAATAATTGCCAATATCCCAAAAATATATATCATTTCCATTAGTATACATACAAAAAGGTAATTCGCAATTGAATTGTTTTTGAATATTAATTGCATATTGTTTTGCTTGTTCTTCTCCAATTCTGGCATCAACTGAAGTTTTTTTTGCTTCAACAACCGCTAGTGCTCTTCCGTCTTTGCCTAATAAAACATAATCGCTAAATTCAACTCCATATTTTTCTTGAGGCTCATTTAATATATTAAAATTTGATGAAATGAAAAATTCTTCTACAACTTGAGTACGGTCATAGATATTCCAACCTGCTTTTTTTAAGCGGTTGTCAATGATATCTTTTCGTGTTTGTTTTTCGCTTTTCAATTAAAAATTTTAAAATAATTTATAAAAATATACAAAATTGTCGATAATACTAAGTTTTGAGATTTAATAAAAATAAATAAAAAATTACTTTGTTAAATAATTATTTTAATAAGTTTGAATATGAGAAACATACCAAGTATAATTCTATCTAAACAGTTTCTGAAAACTACAAGTTGTTAAAAACTCGTTTATGTTTTGTAAATTTAAACTAACATTGTTGTTTAGTTGATTAACCTTAATAGTACGAGAAATTAAGTTGATTAATTTTGGCATTAATTCAAATCAAATAAATACTTTGATAACAAACAACAAAAAAGCCACTCATTTCTGAATGGCTTAACTTAGTAGCGGGAACAGTGCTACTTTTCGATTAAGCTCCCTAAATCATTTTAAATCTAAATTAACTTATAATTATTGATTATCAGTGATTTAACTTATTTTTTAGTTTAAATAAATTAGCCTTAATTTATTTGGTTTTATATTTACAATACAGAAATAATACAGATTGTTTTAATCTTATTATATTTGTATCTGACAATGAACGTAATTATTGCAAAAGTAATATTTTAAAAGAACAATGGCAACAATTTATTTTTTATATCGCTCAACTAAAGAAAATGCACCCCTTACTGTAAGGTTGCTTTTTACCCACAATGAAAAGAATGAAATAATTGGTACAAATTCTAGATTTTTGATTTACTCAAAAAAAGAGTTAGTAAATGACCCAACTTTAAGTTCTAAAAACTACTGGGACAAACTACACAATAATATAAGAACAAAAGATATAGAATTAAGGAACAAGCAAATTGCAATACAAAAAGACTTAAACAAAATTGAAAATTACATTTTAAAAGCATTTAATGACATTAATCCCGAATCAGCAAATAAAGAATGGTTGGAGGGAGTAGTAGAAGAATTTTATAACCCACGAAAACAAAGTAGCATTCCAAACACGATAATTGAATTTTTTGATTACTATATTGAAATGAATCCGCATTTAAAATACGGTACTCAAAAGAAATACTTTACAATAAGAAACAAGTTAATAAAGAGGAAACATTTATTTAGTTCAACTCCAATTTTTTTAACTGATATTAATGATAATTTTAGATTGAAATATTACAAAATTTTTGCGGATTACAAAACCAATACAATTGTTAGAGATTTAACTGAAATAAAAACACTTTGTAGGTTAGCATTAAAGAAAGGCAAAGAAATTGATATGGAGGTTTTAGATTGGAAATTTAAAGTTGAAAAAACGCCTTTTGTTTCTCTAAATCTTGATGAAATAGAAAAAATAAGCAACCTCAACGATTTAACTGAATCATTAGAAAATGCTCGTGATTGGTTAGTTATTTCCTGTCAAGTTGGACAGCGTGTAAGCGATTTAATGCGGTTTGAAAAATCAATGATTAGAGTTGAGAAAAACAAGAAAGGAAAAGATGTACATCTAATAGAGTTTGAACAAGTAAAAACCAA
>JANPDC010000190.1:0-19893 GCA_031431275.1 Bacteroidota bacterium | reverse complement strand
ACCTTTGGCGATTCTGAATTGTCTTTTAGTGAGAATTTCTATTCCCCTCACTTTATCTCGTAAAACAACTTCGTTACTAAATTTTACTCTAACACGCTTATATTCCTCTAAATCATTGATTTTTACGGCGTTAGCATTTTTGATAAGGAGAGAAGACAATTTCTGATAATTATATTTCTCATTTCTTTCAATTTCAATGTTTTCAGAATTTAAATTTGTTTAAATAATAAGCATATTGGGCTCTATAATTTGTTTTTTTATGAATCTACCTCAAAATAAAAAAATAATACTTTTTGATGGTGTTTGCAATTTGTGCAATGCATTTGTTCAGTTTGTAATTAAACATGACAAAAAAGACATTTTTAGATTTGTCGCACTACAATCTGATTTTGGAAAAAAAATTATAAAAAATATTGGTTTAGAAAATCAAAACATAGATAGTGTTGTTTTTTATGATGCAAATAATACGTTTTTCATAAAATCGAATGCTGCTTTAGAAATTGTTAAAAATCTTGGTGGAATTTTTAAACTTTGTATAGTTCTCAAAATCTTTCCGAGATTTTTTAGAGATTTTGTTTATGATTTTATTGCACGAAATCGCTATAAATGGTTGGGCAAAAAAGAAAGTTGCATGATTCCGACACCTGAAATAAAAGCCAAGTTTTTAGCATAAAAAAGCCAAATCTTTCGACTTGGCTTTTTTAATATTTCAAATTAAATTTAGTTTTTAATAATTTTTTTAGTCACTGAACCTTCATTAGAATTAATATTCATCATATAAATTCCAGATGACAAATCAGAAACATTCATTGAAATGTCAGAAACACTATCAAAAGAATTTTGCTTTACAACACGACCATTCAAGTCTGTAATTTTCACTGACGAAACTTTGATGTTCTCAGAATTCGAAATATTCACGAAATCATTTGCTGGGTTTGGTGATATAGAAAAATTTGAACCGTCAAAACTATCAACTTTTAATGAAGCACCACAGACTATAGAACGAATTCTATTTGTTTGTTGTGATGAACAGATATTGTCTGTATGGATATAAAACTTAATAACTTCTGTTGCTGTAGCCGTCCAAGTAACTGGAGTTGTTCCTGATGCAGCAATAACAGTTGGCGCTGCTGTTGTACTTACTTTAATGAAATCAGTTGCAACGGAACTCTGAAATTTATATGTTTGACCAGCAGTAACATTAATATTTGCATATTCACCAGCAAAAGCATCTGCTACAATTGTGTTTACTGCAACTCCATTACAAGTTGCAGGTGTATAAGTTGCCGCTGGATAAAGTCCACCAGAAGAAACTAAACAATTTGCGTTTACAGTTGAAGCGGTAGTTAAACTAAAAATTGCAGAACAACCAATTGCATCGCCAGTTGCATTAGTAGGCAAAGCTTGCCAATAATAGGTTGTATTTAATAGAATACTTGTTATTGATACAGTTGTTGCTGTAGCTCCAGTGGTTCCTAGAACTGTTAATCCTGCAATACTTGTTCCCCATCTAATTCTATAACCAGTCGGTAAACCACCTGTCGTTGGAGCGGTCCAAGAGAGTGATACTGAATTAGGTAAAGCAAAAACTTCAACATTTGTTGCACCATTTGCTGGAGATACTAGTGTTGCACAATCAGGAACTTGTGCCTTTAATCCTAAACTAATTGTTAAGATTGTAAAAAGTAGTAATTTTTTCATGATTTTAATATTTTTAAATTTATCAAATATAATAAATCATTTTCAATCTAAATTAAAATAATAGGTTTTTAGCACAAAAAAGCCAAATCTTTCGACTTGACTTATCTTATATTTTGAAATTAAATTTAGTTTTTGATGATTTTTTTAATCACTGAACCTTCAGAAGAGTTGATATTCATCATGTAAATTCCAGATGACAAATCCGAAACATTCATTGAAATATCAGAAACACTATCAAAAGAATTTTGCTTTACAACACGACCATTCAAGTCTGTAATTTTCACTGACGAAACTTTGATGTTCTCAGAATTCGAAATATTCACAAAATCATTTGCTGGGTTTGGAGAGATAGAAAATAGATTTGCAGAAAAATTTAAATTTGAAAGTGTAGCAAATGCAGTAATTTTCATAGAAACGTTATTGTTAGTAGGTGCAGCAAAAGTTCTATTACATCCATTATTTGCTACAGTGCTTCCACATCTTGATAAAGTACTTGGTGCAGTATCACCATCAGGTAGACTACCTATTACAGGAGTTTCATTAATTGTCCAAAAAACATTATTTCTACTTGCATTGATCATAACAGTAATTGTATTATCTACTTCTGAAGTTAAGTTGAGATTATTATAAGGAAAATCAACAACCTGTAAAGTTCCAGCTGTAGTTGGAGGAGTAACATTCACTGTTATAGTAGAATTTGGAATTAATGTTCCTATACCAGATCCACAAGTACCTACACCAACAATTGAAGGACAATCAGTATATAAACTCATTGTAACAGTGTATGGAGTTGTGACTGTTAAAGAAAATAGATCAACTGAGATTTTATCTAAAAATCTTTGAGTACCAGCAAGTTTTATGGCGTCTCCATAACTAGTAGCAGGACCATTTGCCGTTCCAGTAATTTCTGTACCATTCGTTGATGTGTGCGTAGTGTCATAAATGACAACTTGCGCATTTAATCCTAAACTTATTGTTAGAATTGTAAAAAGTAGTAATTTTTTCATATTTTTATATTTTTTAGTTACTTAAAAAGCAAATATACTAAAAAATTAAATATACTAAAAAAATTAAATTACAAACACTATCCTTTTTTTTCCATTTTCCTACTACCTTAGTTTATAATGAATTACTAAAAATTTAGTTATGCTACTAACATATCACAAAACAGATACAAAATAAATTAATCAGCCTCAGATAACTCACCTTCCATTTTGCTAACAACAGCCGTTGCAATACTATTTCCAACTACATTGGTGGCACTTCTTCCCATATCTAAAATAGGGTCTATCCCTAGCAATAACGCTATTCCAACCTCAGGAATTTTAAAACTTGCCAATGTTCCTGCTATCACCACTAATGATGCTCTTGGAACTCCTGCGATTCCCTTACTAGTAAGCATCAATACTAATAACATAGAAATTTGTGTTGCCATTGGCAAATGAATTCCATAGGATTGTGCTATGAAAATAGAGGCAAATGTCATGTACATCATACTTCCATCTAAATTAAAAGAATAGCCCAATGGCAAAACAAAACTTGTTATTTTTGGGCTACAACCAAAACGTTCCAACTCTAGCATTGTTTTTGGTAATGCTGCTTCAGAACTACTTGTACTAAAAGCTAATAAAATTGGATCTTTAATTCTTTTAATCAAATCAAAAATTCGTTTTTTTATAAATAATGACCCCGCTAATATCAAAATACCCCAAAGTACTAATAATCCAAAATAAAATTCAGATATAAAAATGGCATAAGTAGTCAAAATACCTATTCCTTGTTTGGCGATAACAACCACCATCGCGCCAAAAACTGCATAGGGGGCAAAATTCATAATAAAACCAGTAAGTCTCAAGATTATATGCGAAATATCATCTAATGCTTTGATAATTCTTTCGCCTTTTTTGCCTATCGCTGCCGTTGCAATTCCGAAAAATATGGAGAAAACTACAATTTGTAATATTTCGTTATGTGCCATAGATTCTATAAAACTTTTTGGAAATACATGAGTTATAAAATCTTTTACAGAAACTGCTGCTTTATCTATTCCAGTAGCTTGATTTTCTAGCGGAAGTGATAAATTCATGGCTTCGCCAGGTTTAAATATATTCACCAAAATCATCCCTAATACCAAACTCATTAATGAGGCAGAAATAAACCAAATCACGGTCTTACCTCCTATTCTACCAACTGTTTTGATATCACCTAATTTTGCAATTCCAACTACTAGAGTGGTAAAAACAAGAGGTGCAACAATCATTTTTATTAATCTAAGAAAAATATCAGCAATTATTGAAAACCAATCTAGTTTTTTATCTCTTTCTTTTGTTAACTCAACTAAATTTTTTTCTGAAAATTCTTTAAGAATTTTTATATCCGCATAGGTTTTATTCAAAGTATCTTTTCTAGGAACATTTAATCTACTTTCTATAGATTTTATAGAATCCTCTAACTTAACGATGGATTTATGTTTTTCTGAAAGTAAAGATTTCTTATCATCTATAGTGCTGATAAGTAATTTTTTAGATTCTTTAACTTGATTGAGTACTTTTGATAAAGATTTATACTTTATACTAGTTGTATCTGGTAAATATAATTTAATTGCTTTGTTGTAATTCTCAATATTTTTTGTAAAAAAATCAATTTTCTTATTTTGAGAATTTACGTAATATTGATTAAGTAAAAAACCAATAAAAATACCCAAAGCTAATGCAATAAAAATATTCCTTGTTAAATTTGATTTTTTAGTTGTAGTTTCTTCCATTTTTTGATATTCAGAATTAATTGATAACAATTTTATTTTTTATACATTTTGTTTAATAAATAGAAATCTGCCAAAACCAATGCAGCCATGGCTTCAACAATTGGCACAGCTCTAGGCACAACACATGGATCATGACGTCCTTTGCCTTGTTGTTCAATAATTTGGCTTGAATTAGTTAAAACTTCTTGTTTTTGAATTAAGGTCGCAACGGGTTTAAATGCCACTCGAAAATAAATATCCATTCCGTTTGAGATGCCGCCTTGTATTCCTCCCGAAAGGTTCGTTTTTGTTGTTCCATCTGAATTATACAAATCATTGTGCTGGCTTCCTTTCATTTTTGCACCTTCAAAACCCGAGCCAAATTCAAAGCCTTTCACAGCATTTATGGACAACATGGCTTTACCCAAATCAGCATGAAGTTTATCAAAAACGGGTTCGCCCAAACCTAATGGCACATTTTGAATGATACAAGTAATAACACCACCAACAGTATCACCTTGTTTTTTGATTTCTTTGATGTAAGTTTCCATTTTTTGAGCCATTTCTATATCTGGACAACGAACATCGTTGGACTCAATAAGTGAAAAATCGAGTTCATGATAACTTTTATCTAATGAAATTTCACCAACTGCAGAGACATAAGCATTTATTTTGATGTTGGGTAACATTTGCTTAGCAATGGCTCCAGCCACTACTCTACTAGATGTTTCTCGTGCTGAACTTCGACCGCCACCACGATAATCTCGTATTCCATATTTTTTTTCGTAAACTAAATCGGCATGACTAGGTCGATACGAATCTTTGATGTGTGAATAGTCATCAGATTTTTGATTGGTATTTGGAATGATGAAACCAATGGGTGTTCCTGTTGTTTTTCCTTCGAAAATACCCGATAAAAATTGTACTTCATCAGATTCTTTTCGTTGTGTTACAATGGCAGATTGTCCAGGTTTTCTTCGAATCATTTCAGCTTGAATGGCTGTAAAATCTAATTCAATTTCTGGCAAGCAACCATCAATTATTCCGCCAAGTGCTTCGCCATGTGATTCCCCAAAAGTAGTGAGTCTAAAAAGTGTTCCAAATGTATTTCCTGCCATTATTTTTTGTTTGAAACAAATATAGTTTTTTTTTAGATTTTTTAGTTTATCGAGAGTTTAGATTTTCGAATTTATCATGAGAATAATTTGTTTGCGTATAATAATTCGATGTTTTTTGAGTTATTTAGGTAATAACCATTAACTTTTATCATTAAAAAATAATTTATGAAAAATGTATTCTCTTTTTTATTGCTTTTTATTTTAACATTTAGCAGTCATGCGCAAAATATTTCAAAAAATGCACTTGGTCTTCGACTTGGTGATAATGATGGTTTTGGTGGAGAAATTTCGTATCAACGAAAAATGAAACGAGATAATAGATTAGAATTTGATTTGGGTTGGAGAAATAGCAAATTTATCAATGCTTTCAAAGTAGTTGGATTGTACCAATGGGTTTGGAATATCGAAAATAGTTTCAATTGGTATGCTGGTTTTGGCGGCGGAATCGGAACATGGAGTTTTGAAGATAAATTTTACAATACAAAAAGTACAGGAACTTTTGCACTTTTAGCAGGTGATGTGGGAATTGAATACAATTTTGACTTTCCGTTGCAAATATCTTTAGATGCAAGACCAGAATTTGGAATTAACAGAAAATATATTGACAATAATCTTGGATTTGATATTGCATTAGGATTACGTTACAAGTTTGATTAAGATTTTATCTCCTGTCTGGAATTTTATTTTTCTCCCATTTAATATCGCTTAAAGCAGATGATTTTATTCCGATAAAGAATCCCCAAGAAGTATATGCTCCAAAAGGAACCCAATTAAAACTCATTCTCCAACTCAACAAATCACGTTCCATTCTGAGGTTTGTGGTTGTTAATGTATTATTCTTTAAATCATAACCTGTTGTAGCCCCAATTTTCCATTTTGGGGTTAAGTCAATGTTTGCGTTAACTGTCAATGAATTAGTTGGGAAACTTTCTTCGCGTTTGTTGTTTGAGTAGGTAAACGAATAACCAAATTGTAAATCCCAATCAATTTTTGAATAAAAAAACTTAGGTTTTTCTTTGTTCTCATCCTCTTCTTCCTCTTCATCTGTGAAAAGACTTTCTTGATTGTTGTTGATGTCGTTTTGGTTTCCAAATTGATTTTGAGGATTGAGGTTTGAATTTTTCTTTTTCTTGGGTTTTTCACCTCTCAACTCTTTACTAGAAATTGCATAGTTCATAGTAATATTTGCTTGAGTCATTCGAAACAAACTTCCTTTATTTGCAATATTGAATTTATTTCTTCTGACACCATTCGCATCAACAGAATAAGCATCAAGATTTGCACCAAAATTTATGGTTAGTTTTTGATCAAAAAAAGAAGTTCCTCCACGCATAGAAATTGGTGCTAATCGCAATGAATCTGCTGTCATATCATATCCAGTTGAAAACCCCAATTGCAATAATTTAATTTTTTTTGGTTCTGTTTTAGTACTGTCCTTGTCACGAACTTTGGCTTCAAACGAGTTATCTAAATTAAATCCAATCACATTTGATTGGTTTCTACCCGGAGCGCCATAAATTCCTTTTTCGAAACGAGTATATTCCTCGGTTTTTACTTGTTTGAACTCATCCTCGTAGGTAATTCTTTCATAATATCGATCAAAACTTGGCGTGTAAGTGTAAGAAAGACTTGGAGTAACAACATGCTGAATAGCTTGAATTTTTTTATCATCTCCAAACTTGAATGTTCCATAAATTACCGTTCCAATACTCGAATTGAAATTATATGTTCTAAAAGTATCAAAACCGTTAACATCAGTAGTTACTGCTACTTTTTCAGACGAAGGAACCGTTTTATTTACAGTTTCATAGTCTTTACGAATCGTTTTAGTATACCAAACTTCGTTGTAACTTGCTCCAGTAGTAACACTAAAATGCTTGAATAATTTGAAATTTGTGCTTAAAGGAATAGTGTGTTGCAAACCATTTTCCGAAGTTTTGAACATTTGTGAAGTAAAGAAAAATTCATCTGTTGTTTTGATTTCGTTTTTCCCTGATAAAGTATATTGAAAATTAATGTTGTCTATAAATCCTTTTTTTAATCCATCAGCTTTTGCAAATGGGAATACTCTATCTACGTTGACTTGCAAAGTTGGAAGAGTCATATTGATTTCACCCGATTGAGAATTTTGAGAATGAGTAGCAGTCAAGGATAAGTTGACTTGTGGAATGGAATTAAAACGTTTTGTGTATCCAATTGACGAACTAAAATTATTAACTAATCTATTTGGATTGTTGTTTTGGTTAAGTGATTGTTGAAAATATCTACTACTTCCAAGATTAACAGATGCTGAAAAACTCGAATTTGGACTTGATTTGGGATCTTTTGAATGCGACCAATTCAAATGATAAATATTAGTTTTTGAATATCCAGCAAAACCTCTTTCTCCACTAATTAAATTTTGAAAATCAAACCCTAAAGTTCCGCGAAATTTATAAATATTAGCGTAATTTGTATTGAAACGCATGGCATATCCCCCATTTGTAAAATAATCTCCTGTTACTGCTAAATCATAACTATCAGAAAGTGCAAAATAATAACCGCCGTTCTGTAATGAATATCCTAATTGTGCATTATCTGCAAACGTAGGTAATAAAATTCCCGAATTTCGCTCTTCTTTACCCATCGGAAAAAAAGCAAAAGGCAAGGCTAAAGGAGTTGGTACTCCTGCTATTACCATATTGGTCAAGCCAGTTACAATTTTTTTTCCAGGAACAAATTTCAAACGATTGGTATAAAACCAATATTCTGGATCATCAATATCTTTTGCTGTGGTAAAACGAGCACCTTTCATAAAATAAACCGAATCGTTTACTCGTTTAGAAATTCCTGCTTTCACTTTAAATTCGCCTTGTTCAGTTCTCGAATTCCAAACTAATGCTTTTTTTGTTTTGAAATTAAATCGAATTGAATCGGGTTCAACTACATTGGCACCTTGTTTGAAATTCGGAAACTGAGTATATTTGCCCGTTGAATCTTTTAATCTTCCGGCATAAACCTCATTTTTTTCGTAATTCATTACAATAATTCCAGATTTCAATTCCACATCTGTGTAATATAATTCGGCTTTATTATATAATGTAATGAGTTTTTTCTTTTGATTTATCTTTACGTAATCTTGAGCTTTATATTTCACAATTCCGTCTAAAAAGGCTTTCTGCGTTTTTTTAACGCTATCTAGTTTAATTGTATCAGTAACCTTTAGGGTCTCTTTAGGCTGATTTGAAGTTACTGGTTTATTGATTTTTGCTGGAATTGGAGTTACTTTTTTCTTCAAATCTTGCGAATAAACATTTGACATTCCAATTGTTAAGAACATTGATGATAAAACGATAAAAAATAAGTTTGTACGCAAGGGTTTAAATACTATTTTTGTATAAAATATGGCTCACTTTTTGAGGATAAATAAATACAGATTTTGATTCGTCAAAAATAGACAAATAATAAAATTATAAGCATAACGTTTAAATTAAAATTAACAAATTTATCATGAAACTTTCATACACCATAAAATCATTTGTTTTCGCATCGATTTTAATCGTTTCATTCACTGCGAAAAGCCAAAATTTTAAAGTCACATTAGACGCAGGTCATGGCGGAAGAGACATGGGAGCCAATTATCATGGGCATGTTGAAAAAGACATCAATTTGGCAGTTGCACTAAAACTTGGTAAGATTCTAGAAAAACAATCTTCAATTGATGTGAATTATACTCGAACAACCGATGTTCTAATTGATTTAGTAGAACGTGGATACATAGCAAACCGAATGAAAGCAAACATTTTTGTGTCTTTGCACTGCAATGCAAACAAAAATCAAAGTGCATCTGGAACGCAAACATTTGTAATGGGTTTGAAAAAAAACACACTAAGTTTAGATGTTTCTCGTCGCGAAAACGAAGTAATTACTTTAGAGAAAGATTATAAAAAAAAATATAAAGGTTTTGATCCTGGTTCCCCAGAATCATATATAGGACAAACGTTGATGCAAGAAGAATTTTTAGATAACAGCATTGCACTCGCTAGTAAAATTCAAGATCGATTTGTTAAAAACCTAAATAAAAAAGACAGAGGAGTTGCACAAGATGTTTTCATGGTACTTCATAGAGCAACAATGCCAAGAGTTTTAGTTGAAATGGGTTTTATATCAAATAATGAGGAAGGCTCAGTAATGGATTCAGAAGAAGGACAGCAAGATATTGCTCAAGCCATTGCTGATGCTATTTTGAGTTATAAAAAAGAATATTTTGGTGATGGTGATGCTGTAGAAGATGTGACTCCTACTCCACCAAAACAAGTAAAAGAAACACCAAAAACTCCTGATAATAGTTCTAATCCAATCAAAGGCGAAGCCACATTATACAAAGTACAACTATCAAGAACCGCAAAGAAAATAGCACTTCAGGCAACTAATTTCAAAGGATTAAAAAACATATCAATGCTTGTCAATAACAAACAATACACCTATATGTATGGTGGAACAACGGACTACGAAGAAATAAAAACCCAACTCAAAGAAGCAAAATCAAAAGGTTTTGATTCTGCTTTTATAGTTACTTTCAAAAATGGTATAAAAATTTAGTACATTTTATACCTATATATATATCATTTTATTTTAAATTTGTTCAAAACACTTTACCTTGAAAATTACACGAGAAATTAAAACCGCAATACTAGTCATAACCTCAATTTGTTTCTTCATCTGGGGATATAGTTTTCTAAAAGGAGAAAACCTTTTCAACAGCCACACAAAATTATATGTTGATTATGATAATGTAGAAGGTTTAGCAGAATCTGCACCAGTAACTATTAGTGGAAAAATCATAGGCAAAGTAAGTGCCATAAAACTAGGGTCGAATGGCAAATTGTTAGTAGAAATTCAGGTAGATGATGAAGATTCCTTTATTTCAAAATCAAGTGTAGCTGAGATTTATGAACCTGGATTCATTGGCGGAAAACAAATTGCAATTGTTCCAAACTACAAAGATCCAGTAAAAATAAAATCTGGAGATCATTTGTTATCAAACATCAAATTCGGAATGCTATCAACTTTTGGCGATAAACTAGCACCAACACAACAAAAAATAGATAAACTACTAGTCAATGCAGATGGTTTAATGGGAAATTTGAATGATGTTTTAGATGCTCAAACCAAACAAAACCTAAAAAATACTATCGTTGAACTAAACAAAACCCTTGCCGAATTTGCTAAAACAGCCAAAGCCGCAAATACGTTGATTGCTTCTAACGAAAAAAACTTGAATGCAACAATGTCAAATGCCACAAAAATATCTGGAAACTTCGCCGTTTTATCCGATTCACTCAAAAAAGTAAACTTCGGACAAACAGTTAAAAATCTCGAAAAAACATTAGCAAACGTAGATAAAATAATGGTCAATCTACAAGCAGGAAAAGGTTCTATGGGCAAATTGTTGAAAGACGAAGCACTTTACAATAATTTCAACAAAACATCAAAAGAACTCGAATTGCTATTGCAAGATTTACGATTAAACCCAACAAGATATGTAAATGTTTCACTTTTTGGAAAGAAAAACAAACCATACACTACGCCAGTAAACGATACGATTAAAAAATAAAAATTCACTTTATGAGTTATTTACCAAATATACTATTCGCCATATTACTAATAGCAGGATTCGGTTTTTTTGCCATAAATTTCAAAAAAATAATCCGAAACATTAAACTTGGACAAGACGTTGATAGAAAAACCAACAGCCCATCCCGATGGAAAAACATGGCGATGATAGCACTTGGACAATCAAAAATGGTAAAACGTCCAATCGCAGGATTACTTCATGTAATAGTATACATTGGATTCATAATCATCAATATAGAACTTTTAGAAATAGTAACCGATGGTCTTTTCGGGACACATCGAGCCTTCTCTGGACTCGGAGTTTTGTACAATGTGCTCATCGCTTCCTTTGAAATTCTTGCCCTTTTAGTTCTTGTTTCCGTAATCATTTTTTGGACACGTCGAAACGTAGTCAAACTCAAAAGATTCATGAGTTCAGATCTAAAAGGATGGCCAAAATCAGATGCAAATTATATTATTTATTTCGAAATCGTCCTCATGACCTTATTTTTGCTCATGAATGCCACCGATATTCATCAACAAAATCTAACACCAGGAGCATTTCCAATTTCAAAATTCATTTTTCCACTTTTTAGTGAAATGACTGCACATACAACACATTTACTAGAAACAACCTTTTGGTGGATGCATATCGTTGGAATTTTAATTTTCCTAAACTACCTCTATTTTTCGAAGCATTTACACATTCTGTTAGCATTTCCAAACACCTATTTTGCAGATTTAAATCCACTAGGCGAACTCGATGATTTATCATCAGTAACCAAAGAAGTAAAACTCATGATGAATCCAAACGCGGATCCCTATGCAACTCCCGAGGTTGACCCAAATTCAGCACCAACAAAATTTGGAGCACAAGACGTTCAAGATCTCAATTGGGTACAACTGCTCAATGCATATACTTGCACAGAATGCGGTCGATGTACATCAGTTTGCCCCGCAAACATTACTGGAAAAAAACTTTCGCCTCGAAAAATCATGATGGATACCCGTGACAGATTAGTCGAAGTAGGAAAAAACATCGATGCCAACAAAGGCATTTTCATACCAGACAATCGAACGCTACTCAACGATTTCATCACACCCGAAGAACTTTGGGCCTGCACCTCATGCAACGCTTGCGTACAAGAATGCCCTGTAAACATCAGCCCTTTATCCATCATCATCGACATGCGACGCTATCTAGTCATGGAACAAAGTGCAGCACCAATGCCAGTAAACGCCATGATGTCAAATATTGAAAACAATGGTGCACCATGGCAATACAACCAACAAGATCGATTAAATTGGAAAAACGAAAACTAAAATAATTTGGGCGTGACCCTTCGTAAAAAACTTCGGGTCGGGCTTTCCGTTACAATCCACGCAAAAAAAGCGTGGGATTTTCACTACAATCCCTCACGTGAGCAAGAAAATAAATAAAATTAGTACAATTAGAATAAACAAAAAATAATGAATTTAGAAGATCTAGACAAACAATTAGTAGCAGCAACAGAAAATGGTCAAACCATTAGTCCCATATTACCCAAAGGAGTAAAAAACTATTTAATAGATATTGACGGAACCGTTTGTGACGACATACCAAACGAAGAACCAGAACGCATGCTAACCGCAGAAGTTTATCCAGACGCACTAATAACACTCAACAAATGGTACGACGAAGGTCATATTATCTTCTTTTTTACATCAAGAACCGAAGCACATAGAGAATATACTGAAATTTGGCTAAAAAAACACGGATTCAAATACCACGGAATGGTCATGGGAAAACCTCGAGGCGGAAACTACCATTGGATAGACAATCACTTAGTAAAAGCAACACGCTATCGCGGACATTTTACAGATTTAATTGAAAAAGAAGTAACCATTCAGGTCTTTGATGACGGAAAACACGAATAAAAAATAGGTTATTTGACAATTTGGTTAATTGATTAAAAAACAAATAACCAAATTTACAAATCCACAAATAAATAATTTATGGAAGAAACACTAATAGTCCCAACAATGGCAGAAATGCTTGCACAAGGCAAACAACCCGAAGTTTTATTTTGGGTAGGTTGCGCAGGTAGTTTCGACGATAGAGCCAAAAAAATCACAAAAGCCTTTGTGAAAATACTAAATCGTACCAAAGTGGAGTTTGCTGTTTTAGGAACAGAAGAATCTTGCACAGGCGATCCAGCAAAAAGAGCAGGAAACGAATTCTTGTTCCAAATGCAAGCCATGATGAATATTGAAGTTTTGAACGCCTATGAAGCCAAGAAAATCGTCACTGCTTGTCCACATTGTTTCAATACACTCAAAAACGAATATCCAGAATTAGGTGGAAAATACGAAGTTATTCACCATACCGAATTTTTGAAATCATTGTTAGACGACGGTCGTTTAACCATTGAAGGCGGACAATTCAAAGGTAAAAAAATAACTTTTCATGATCCTTGTTATCTCGGAAGAGCCAACAAAATATATGAAGCACCTCGTGAACTAATTCAAAAACTCGATGCCGAATTAGTCGAAATGAAACGATCCAAAGCCAACGGTTTATGCTGTGGTGCTGGTGGAGCACAAATGTTCAAAGATGCAGAACCAGGAAACAAAGAAATCAACATCGAAAGAACAGAAGAAGCGTTAGAATTAAAACCAGATATAATTGCAGCAGGTTGCCCATTTTGTAACACCATGATGACAGATGGAGTAAAAAATAAAGAAAAAGAAGCCGATGTAAAAGTAATGGATATTGCTGAACTCATCGCAAATGCTCAAGATTTATAAAAAATCATAACCTATAATTCATAATTTAAAATGTTAATTCCTTTTGAAAATTTATCAGACGAATCCAAGATTTGGATTTATCAGTCCAACAGAAAATTTTCTGATCAAGAATTTTCAGAAATTGAAGTAGCATTAACTTCATTTCTAGAAACTTGGTCAGCACATGGAACATCTTTAGAATGTGGCTTCGAATTGAAATATAATCGTTTTATAATCATCGCGGTAGATCAAGATGTACAAACAGCAACAGGTTGTTCTATCGATGCTTCAGTACAATTTATTCAAAGTTTAGAACAAAAATATCAAGTTGATTTATTAGACAAAATGAATGTAACCTTCAAAAATGGAGAACATATTGCTCACAAATCATTAATCGATTTCAAAAAAATGGCAAAGGAAAAAGCCGTTACAGAAAACACCATCGTTTTCAATAATTTAGTAAATTCCATCGAAGAATATAACGAATCTTGGGAAGTTCCCGCTGGCGACAGTTGGCACAGTCGTTTCTTTTAAAAAAAATAGAATGAAAAAATTAAGTCTAAAACTGTTTTTTAGTTGTTTTGTATTTTTTTTGATTTGTAATTGTGCCATAAAAAAAGACACTACCGTTACAACCATTCCAAAAAAAGTTGAAGAAAACAATACGAATTCAAAAGTAAAATTAGAAACTAATAATACTTTCGTTGCAGAAGATTTTGATACAAATCTCGAAAAAAAATGGGTTGATAGCACATTTAATGCAATGAATTTTGACGAAAAACTAGGTCAATTATTTATGGTTGCAGCTTGGTCAAACAAGGACACTATTCACACAAATGCAATTGAAAGATTAATTAATGAGCAAAAAATTGGAGGTTTAATTTTCTTCCAAGGAGGTCCACAACGACAAGCAAAGTTTTCGAATCACTATCAAAGCATTGCAAAAACGCCGTTATTCATTGGCAATGATGCTGAATGGGGTTTGAGTATGCGATTAGATTCCACCTACAGATATCCATGGAATATGACACTCGGTGCCATTCAAGACATGAGTTTAATTGAAAAATTAGGTTCAAAAATGGCAAAAGAATGTAAAAGGATGAATATACATTTCAATTTTGCGCCAGTAATTGACATCAATACCAATCCCAGAAATCCTATTATTGGATTCCGTTCTTTTGGAGAAGATAAAGTAAAAGTTACAGAACATGCACTTGCATTAATGAAAGGTTTCAAAAGTGAAAATATTTTTTCAACAGGAAAACATTTTCCAGGTCATGGAGATTCAGAAACAGACTCACATAAAGGTTTACCCATTATTAATTTTTCGAAAGAACGAATTGATGATATTGAATTATACCCTTACAAAGAAATGTTCAAAGCAGGAATGGAATCAGTGATGGTAGCGCATTTGAATGTTCCGAGTTTGGAATCGAGACCCAATTATCCATCATCGATTTCATATAATGTCGTTACCAATATTCTTCAAAAAGAACTCGGTTTCAAAGGTTTGATTTTTACTGATGCCTTGAATATGAAAGGTGCTAGCAATTTCAAAAACCCTGGTGATATTGATCTTGAAGCCTTTTTAGCAGGAAATGATATTTTACTTTTCCCAGAAAATGTACCAGTCGCAATCGAAAAATTTAAGCAAGCCTACATTGATACTCTAATAACCAAAGAAAGAATTGAATTTTCGGTTAAAAAGATTTTGAAATACAAGTTTAGAGCAGGTTTAAATCATTATAAACCAATTGTAACTGAAAATCTTCAAAAAGATTTGAGTTCTTCTTCAAATGATGCATTCAGTTACGAACTTTTAGAAAATGCTATTACAGTTTTAAAAAATAAAGATGAAATTCTACCCATAAAAAATTTAGAAAAAAACAAAATTGCCTACGTTAGATTAGGTGATTACCCCTACTCTACTTTTCTAACCACATTAAAAAAATATACCGATGTTTCAGAAATTGAAGATAAAAATATCGATACTTTAAATGTAAAATTAAAGAATTTTGATACTGTAATTCTTGGTTTTCATAAATCGGATTTGCGATTTGGGAAATATGATTTTTCAGATTATGAGTTAGAATTGATTAAAAAAGTTTCAGAAAACAACAAGGTAATTCTAGATGTTTTCACAAAACCCTATTCTTTATTGCAAATAACTGATTTTGAAAATATTGAAGGCTTAGTTGTATCTTATCAAAACTCTGATATTGCACAAGAAGTTTCTGCGGAATTATTGTTCGGAGCCATTGAATCAAAAGGAAAATTACCCGTTTCTATAAATTCATTTTTTAAAATAAATGATGGTCTAACTACTCAAAAACTGAATCGTTTGGGATTTAGCGCACCCGAAAATGTGGGTATGAATCCCGAAATTTTAAATAAAATAGACGGAATTGCAAATAAAGCAATTAATGGTAAAATGGCACCCGGAATGCAAGTATTAGTGGCTCGAAAAGGAAAAGTAATATACCAAAAATCATTTGGATATCAAACCTATGAGAATGTTGATAAAATTGTAAATTCGAACCTCTATGATGTCGCTTCCATCACTAAAATAGTTGCTACTTTACCAAATGTGATGCAAATGTATGATCAGAAAAAGATAAATTTAGATTCAAAACTTGGAGAAATGGTTCCTGTTTTTCAAAACACAGACAAAAACGATATTACTTTTAAAAGTTTATTGTCCCATTACGCTCGTTTTCAGGCTTGGATTCCGTTTTACATCAAAACATTAGATGCGAACAAACAACCAATGGAGAAATATTACAGAAAAACTTCTGAAGAAAATTTTTCAAAAAAAGTGGCTGAAAATTTATACATCACAAATGATTTTCATGATTCGATAATGAAAATTATTGCAAATAGTAAACTCATTCCAAAATTAGAATACAAATACAGTGATTTTACTTTCATAATTATGAAAGAATTTTTAGAAAAAACATCTAGTAAATCTTTAGATGTTTTAGCAAAAGAAAATTTCTATAATTCCATGGGAATGAGCAATACAACCTACAATCCACTTGAAAAATTTGACAAAAAAGTTATTGCTCCGACTGAGATTGATACCTATTTTCGTTATCAGACTCTGCAAGGTAATGTCCATGATATGGGTGCTGCCATGCAAGGCGGAATTGGTGGTCATGCAGGACTATTTTCAAATTCGATGGATATTGCTAAAATGATGCAATTGTACTTACAAAAAGGTAATTACGGAAACCAAACCTATTTTTCAGACAAAACATTTGATGATTTTAATACCTGTTATTTTTTATCAGAAGGAAATCGTCGTGCCCTTGGATTTGACAAACCACAATTAGGCAAAGAAACTGGACCAACTTGTAAATGTGTTTCAAAAAGTAGTTTTGGACATACAGGTTTTACGGGAACCATGACTTGGGCTGATCCAGAAACCGAAATTGTGTATGTATTTCTTTCAAATAGAACTTTCCCTGATGGAAATGCTCCAAATTTATTATCAAAGAATACTATTCGAGAAGATATTCAAAAAATAATTCAAGAAGCAATTATTAAATAAAAAAACATGAAAATTGCAATTGTTTGTTATCCAACTTTTGGCGGAAGTGGCGTTGTAGCAACTGAATTAGGATTAGAATTGGCACGAAAAGGTCATGAGATTCATTTTATAACCTACAGCCAACCCGTTCGATTAGCGCTTTTGAATCCAAATGTTCATTATCACGAAGTCAATGTTCCAGAATATCCATTATTCCATTTTCAGCCCTATGAGTTAGCATTGTCTAGTAAATTGGTTGATATGGTGAAGCTGCACAAAATAGAACTTTTGCATGTTCATTATGCCATTCCGCATGCCTATGCAGGTTACATGGCAAAGCAAATGCTCAAAGATCAAGGCATCAACATTCCGATGGTTACAACACTTCACGGAACAGATATTACTTTGGTTGGTAGTCATCCTTTTTACAAAACTGCAGTAACTTTTAGTATCAATAAATCAGATGTAGTTACGTCAGTATCACAAAGTTTGAAAGATGATACCTTAAAATTATTTGATATAAAAAATGAAATTGTTGTAATTCCAAATTTTATAGAATTAAATAAAAACATCAATCAAAGTCATATAGAATGCTATAGATCAGTTATTGCTAAACCAAAAGAAAGAATTGTTACTCACATTAGTAATTTTAGAGCCGTAAAACGAATTCCAGATATTATAAAAATTTTCAATATCATTCAAAAAGAAATTCCTGCAAAATTAATGATGGTTGGAGATGGACCAGAAAAAGAAAAAGCAGAACGTTTGTGTGAAGAATTAGGTATTTCAGAAAAAGTCATTTTCTTTGGGAATAGTAATGAAATTGATAAAATTTTAAGTTATTCTGATTTGTTTTTGCTTCCATCAGAAACCGAAAGTTTTGGTTTAGCGGCATTAGAAGCAATGGCTTCTGGAGTTCCTGTAATTTCTAGTAATTCTGGTGGTTTACCCGAAGTTAATTTTAATGGTGTTTCGGGATATTTGAGTAATGTTGGAAATATTGAAGAAATGGCAAAAAATGCGCTTCAAATATTACAAACAGATGAAGTACTCCATAAATTCAAAGAAAATGCTTTAGAAACCGCAAAACAATTTGATATAAAAAATATTTTACCTTTGTATGAAGACTTGTATCAAAACGCCATAAATAAAAACTTATGAAAAAAATATTTTTTGTTTTTGTCTCCATTTTATTAATTTCCTGTGGAGCAAAAAAATCAGTATCTAGCAATCAATTGTATGAGATACTAATTGAGAAAAACGATGGCGGAGCGAGTATTAAATTTTATGAAACATTATCCGAAGTAAAAGAAATTCAAATGCTTTTGAATGACAAAAATCTTAAAGGGAAAGTGGTAACCTCTGATATTGAAACTAGTAATTTTGTAATTTTGAATATGGGGGAAAAACCAACAGGTAAATATAAAACCGAAATTGAAAAAATCGAAGAAACACCAACAAAAATTATTATTCACGTCAAAGAAACTGAAATAGAAAAAGAATCAAACCCAGAATATGAATTCTCTAATCCGTTTGCAATTCTAAAAATAAATTCTAAAAAAGAAATTGTTTTCGAATAAAAAAAGCCGTTTCTATTTTATTTGAAACGGCTTCATATCATCAAAATTTTATTCTTATAATTTAGATTCTATAAAATCTTTCAAGGCTTTTACTCTTTCGACCATAAAAGTTTCATCAACGTTAGAATATGGCGTCCAGTTGATGGTTAAAACTCCAGCGTTCAATGATAATCCATTCGGAAAATTTGAAGATGGAGCCGTTTTTGCATCATGTAGAATAACAATTTTTTTAATTTTCGCTTTCAAAGCATCTTTACCCATTTTGTCAGATGCAATGGATTGTAATGCTTGAGTCAAAGGTTTGAAAATTGTTGTTCCCCAATAAATATCTTCTTTGTAAACATCTGATTGACCAACTTTTGCTATTTGTTCCCATTTTATGTCTAATGGAACGGCATAGCCTGCAGCGCTTTCAATTCCTTTTTTAATCTCAGGAAATTGTGTGTCTTGGTATTCTTTTAATGCACGACGTTCTGCTAAGCCTAATGCTTCTTGCGAAAATGATGACATAGTACAAGCAATCAATAAAGTAATAAATAATTTTTTCATAATAGTTTTGTTTTAAAATTTGTTAGTTGTTAATTATTTTTTTTGTTCTAAAAAAGCGGTTAATAAAAATTCGGGTTTGCATTGATTTGATAAATCTTTAGAATACATGATTGTAAATTCACTTTGTTTTTTACCTTTATTTGGCAAATACACCATGAAATTATCGTTCCAACCTTCACTTCCTCGTTTAGTCATAATAACCCAATCTTTACCTTCATATTGAATTGTAACATCAATACTGGTATTGTATTCTAAAACTTTGGCTTTGAATATTTTTTTGTCAATGCTCAACGGTGTGGCGGCGGTGGTTAC